>JAQXBA010000201.1 GCA_029252625.1 Opitutia bacterium
GTCTTTGGGTTGGACTTGAGCAAGAATATTTCCTCATGCAAGACGGCAAGCCACTCGGCTGGCCTTCAGAAGGTTACCCAGGCCCACAAGGCCCTTACTACTGCGGCGCTGGCTATGCATCTGTTGGTGACATCGCTCGCACAATCGTAGAAGAGCACCTCGACCTTTGCCTCGACGCAGGCATCAACCACGAAGGCATCAATGCTGAAGTGGCTAAGGGACAGTGGGAATACCAAGTATTCGGCAAGGGTGCACACAAAGCATGTGACCAAATTTGGGTCGCACGCTACATCCTTGAGCGCCTTTGCGAAAAGTATGGCGTTGATGTTGAATACCACTGCAAACCATTCAAGGGCGACTGGAACGGTTCCGGTATGCACTGTAACTTCTCCACTGACTACATACGCGACACAGGCGGTAAGGAATACTTCCTCAAGCTCATGGACAAGTTCGAAGAATACAAGGACGAGCACGTTGCTGCTTACGGTCCAGACAACCACATGCGCCTTACAGGTCTCCACGAAACACAATCCATCGACAAGTTCTCTTGGGGTGTTGCTGACCGTGGTGCTTCGATTCGTGTGCCACACGGCTTCGTCAAAGACGACGCATACCGTGGCTACCTCGAAGACCGTCGTCCAAACTCACAGGGCGACCCTTACCAAATCGTCTCTCCGGGGTCTAAGACAGTTGCGGAAGTCGAAGCAGCATTCAAGTAAGCCGCACTCGGGGTATCCCGAAAGCGAACTTCATTTCATCAACGCCGTCTCGAAAGAGACGGCGTTTTTTTGTGCATTCACTCCAGTCAGAGTGGTTTACACATCCGGCAATTACCGAGAGCCGAAGCAATCGACTACGTCAAGGTCCCCCAATAGTCCACGGGCTTACCGTGATTCAGCAGGAACGTTTCCAAGTCGGCTTTCAACTGAGCTTGCACAAGCAGCCGTGTATCCGCGCTCCACTCTGGTCGGCCCGAGACCTTTTTAAAAAATAAACGCCTTTTCAATCGACGAGCAGTCCTCGGATGTAATTTCCCACAGAGTGCTTGGACGAAAGCGCCGCCCCATTTCGTCGTAAGGAAACGATTCGGGATACGTTTGTCGACAGAGCGGTTTTCATGAACTGCTCGATGGTTATCCCATTTACGAAAATCCACACCTAAGTGCTCAAAACAATCTCGATAAACCATGTCAGGCTGCGTGATAAGCTCTTCAAAAAATACGACCTTAATCGCATCCTTTGGAAAATATTCATACCATCGTTGTAACTGTCTGAGATAGTTCCCGGAATGAATTAAGATGTTTTGGTTTTCCTGAACGGCTTTGTTAAAATCATACCGAACATGGTGGTCGTGGTTTACCAATTCCATCCAGTGTGATTCGATACGACTGTAAGGTTCTCTTACCAAAAAGAATAGCTTAAGCTCCCTTGAGTAATCAGCGATTCGCTCAATCGTATGAGGAAATACCTCACTCATAGAATATGCAGCCGACCCTCGCCCCTCGCTTGAGCAGTTTCACTGCCTTGATACAGTGACTCATACCATTCGAGTCCCTTCGAATAAATGGCATCCGCGCAGAAGAAAAAGGGCTCCTTAGGGTTGGTAAGGAAAACATCAGGATGCAGCGAGAGTGCTTTACAAAACGAAGTCGTCCCCGCCTTGGGAGTTCCCACCACCATATAGTTCGGCGTCATTTTGCTAACCATGGCGGACAGTTATCTGGGTAGCGAATCGAGTGCCCCTGTCTTGCAAGTTCATCGAATAAGCGCGTCTTAGAGTCACCGTATAAGTAGTTTGTATTAAAGAAAGCATTCCCCTCAATAATGACAGGACCAGAAGGCGTTAATGCTAAGTCCCAGCCGACTGTGCGCATGGGACGCATTTTAAAGGCCGCCTCTCGAATACAGTCCATAGCCGCATCCCAATCTGGTAGTTGAAAACCAGAAAAACGCACACCAGTGGCTGGGTGTTTATCGACAATCGATGCTCCGGGAATGTCATCCCTCATAAAATGAGTTCGTATAATTTTCCCCGAATCCACATCCACTCGAGCTAACAAGACTCCGCCATCATAGTTGTTATAATTATCGATAACCTCATCTGTGGCGACTGGCCGAAAGAGCGCATGCAAGACCGTAAAATTATCAGAACCGTCGATAAAAGTAACCACTCGGATCGTTTGCAGGGTCTCATTCTGACTGAGCTCGATCAGTGCTGGGTGATTGCGCACACGCTCCTGAATGATGACTCCATGCTTGCGCCCTTGAATCAGTAGTTCCGCATAAAGGCCTTCAACTGAGAAGCGCTGATGGCTGGCCAGATTTTCGAATTCATCGCCCACCCGTTTGTATAGGCAAACAGATGCTCCATAGTGATCTCCACAAGATTTAGTCACGAACTCTCCAGTTAGGCGCGCGTCAAAATACTGAATCCAATCCGAGACTTGCGACAAACTCTTGCCATGTTCATCAACACCCGAATACCGAGGCCAGAGCATCCCTAAGACCTTAGGCGTCGGAAAACCCAGCGCATCAGTATATAGCGTAAATTGCGCCCTATCAGTGAGTAACGAGGCTAATCTGACAGGACTTAACTTCGACTGAACCTCGATCAATTGCTTTCTGCTAATGAAGCGATCGAACTGCTCCTTTTTGAGCTTTGGATCAAGTAAACCGATTCGAAAGGCCTCATGAACCCGATACCCTTGCTTTTCCTTCAGCCAAGCCAAACGACGGTAGCTTTCAAGAAAGCTGAGTTGGTATTGAGACTTTGATCGGCGATATATCGCCATCCTTTCCTTTAGCTTTTCCAGCCTTCTGTTAAACTTACAAACTAAAGAACTCATAACAAATCCACCCGCACCACTGAATTATAGCCATCGACGTCGAATCTAAGGAAGTGCAACCGAATACACAGAAAAAGAAAAGCAAATTCCTGGATTGATAGCTTCAACGCCTTCCTCGATAAACACCAAGATTAATATTTTATAGCTTTTTCAATCTGATTAAAAATGCGATGGAAGCGATGCAGCCTGAAGGCAAGTTGCGGGTCTTGGCGCGCAGCGACGACGAGTTTGTCTATATGCAATTCATTGATACCGGGTCCGGCATTTCAGAGGACGAGCTCTCTCGCATCTT
>JAQXBA010000209.1 GCA_029252625.1 Opitutia bacterium
TTTCATTATTTTTTAGGGGAATCGGGCTAAACACCGATTTATATTTTGGGAAAGCGTCCGGAGCAATTCGGACGCTTTTTCTTTCAGTGGATGCTTTCTCCGTCGTTGTGGCGGTCAAAGCGTGGTCGATGGAGGGCAACGCTCCGTCGTTGCCGCCAATGTTTACCCGCAGTTGCAACCGACGCACGGCAATGACGGAGCATTGCCGTCCACACATCGCAGAACTGCCACCGAATACGAGTCAAGTAATAAGCTAACATGAACTTTCCCAATCAACTCAACGTCTCCTTATTTGCCTTGGCTTTGTTGGCCAGCGCGTCCTCCGTTCAAGCCACCGAGGCGACACGACCGGCGCAGCCGAATTTCCTCCTAATTCTTGCCGACGACCTCGGCTGGCAGGATATCAAGGTCTACGACCTGATGGAAACCGACGTGGTCAATGGCTTTGGCGGAACGAATGTTTTTAATACACCTTACATGGATCAGTTGGCAGTGGCAGGGACGCTGTTTACGCAGGCCTATTCACCCGCGCCAACGTGCGCTCCCAGCCGCGTGGCGATCATGTCAGGGAAACACCCCGGGCGCACGGATGTGACTCATGTCTCTGGTGGTAAAGCGCCGAAGGCTGGCAGTGTGAATTCACAGGGGATCACGCCGCACTATCGGAGCAGTCTCAAGGCTGAGGAGATTTCGCTGGCCGAAGCACTGGGTGCGGTCGGTTATTTCAACGGTGTGTTCGGCAAGTGGCATATGTCGCCGGACGGGCATCACTCGACGTATCCGCTCCCATCGGATCAAGGTTTCGACCGTGTGTATAGTGGGCGGGGCGTGCAGAGTGGTATGGATCGCTTGACGGAGTTCGCGACGACCGATCCCTCCGATCCTTACCAACTCGATGCCAACGGCATTGCTACGGATCCGGTGACGCAGGAGGCCTTGGGGTTTATGGCGGAGGCGGTCGCTCAGGTAGATCCGTTTTTCTGCTATTACTCGACCTGGTTGGTGCACGGCCCTTGGCAGATGCGCACCGAAAGTCTGTTGCAGAAATACGCCGGGCTAATGGGTTACAGCTATCCGTTGAGCGGCACTGAGATCTTTGCAGAGGGGCAGAAGAATCCCTACTATGCCGCGATGGTGGAGAGTCTGGATTACTATGTGAATCAGCTCATTACCTATCTGGAAGCGACGGACGATCCGCGCTGGCCCGGGCATAAGCTGATTGAGAATACCTATGTGATCCTGACTTCCGATAACGGTGGCATGGAGGTTGGCGATCCCAACGGACAAGTGACTGACAACTTTCCCCTCGATAAGGGCAAGATTTGGATCAAAGAGGGGGGCACACGGGTGCCATTTATTGTGCGCGGCCCCGGCATTGCGACAAATGCCGTCAGCGATGCGGTGATCAATGGCTTGGACTTGTATCCCACATTTTTGGCGTTGGCCGGCGAGTCGATTCCAAGTGAGCGCTTGGACGGCTGTGACTTGAGCGACCTGTGGTTAAACGACATCCAGGATAGCGATCGAATTCTCGATGGCTCTGGTGCAGTGCGCGAATCGATGTTTTGGCACTTTCCACACTCCGGACGTGTGGCGACCACACTCGTGAAGGATGGCTGGAAGTTGTATAAGAACTACGACTATTTGTGGAATGGGGCGGCCGCTCAGCCGTATTCCCTATATCAACTCTATGATGCGAATGGCGACTCCGTGGACTTGGGAGAGATGAGCGACTTGATCGATACGCAGACCGTCGTCGCGGCTGCAATGATTCCAGAGATGGAAGCTTGGATCGAGGACGTGGATGCGCGCCCGATGTATTACAATCCGAAGAGGGGGACATTGCCGCTGACGGATCAGAGCCTAACAATTCTCGCGACTGGCCACGACGATACGGTGGCGTGGGTGAGTTGGAATACCGATCGCGCACAGGTGAAATATCTGGATCTGCTCTATACGAAAAGCCCAAGCGGTGACGGCAACGAGGAATGGTTCAAAGTGCTGGTTCCGTTTACGCATTCGCAGGGGTGGGCTGAGGTTGGGATACCAGAGGGAGCGCAGAGCTTTTTCTTTACGCTGGTCGATGAGAACGGATTTTTCGTTAGCTCGGTCGATTTGACCGGGCATGCCGGATATGATTCAGAGGTGGTGCCTTTGTATGCTTGGCTGCCAGATACTGCGGCGACGATTGCTCATGCTGGCACGAGCTATCCGACGACGGACGTGCTGTGGGGCAATACGATGAATGAGGCGGAGGTCGCGCTCCGCGACGCGATTGAAAATGCTCAGGTCATTTTCGAGGATTCTTTTTCAAGCAATACACTAACGAAGGATGGCGCGCTGAATCAGAACTCCACTGGCTGGCATGCCGGCAGTGGTTGGGGGCTCGGCACCATAAACGGCTGGGTCTATAACACAAATGTCAATGCTGGCTCGGTCAGTGATGGCGCGCTGGCCCAGATCATCGATCTTTCCGGTCAGGGCTTGACGAATGAGAGTCAGCTGCACGTAGAGTTCGATTTCGTTTCTTGGCAGGGGGCCAATGCCTCCGATGATATTTATGTGCACCTGTGGGGCTTGGTGGATGAGTCCGCTTCTGGCACGGCATCGATTGCCAATTTGGGGGCGACAAACGGCAATATGTGGGCCAATGCCGTCACCAATGGATTCAGCGTCACTAATCTAGGGGACGGAAGTTTTATGACTGGTGGCGGAGATAGCGTCGCCGGCAGCGCTGCGATTCAATTGCTGAATCAAGACACGGGCAACAGTTTGTTGCCAGCCGCGAGCCATGTCAGAACCACGATTGATCTGAGCTCGTATACGGTGGATACCTTGGCGGGGTATGATTACTTCGTGATCGGTTTTACGCGTAATTCTGGCGCGGGTGACAATAAATTCGCGCTGTATAATGTGGCGGTGAGTGTGACCGCTGAGCCGAATACTTCGCTGGTGGGGCAGACATTTACCGTGACGGATCCGGTTCGCCTCTCAGCCTTAACCTTGCAGGCATCCCAGGACGCAACCATTGGCAGTTCCGATTCGGCTGAACTGTATCTCTGGGTGGGGCGTTATGAAAGTGGTGCGCCGGTCTCCGATTTGTTTCGCACACGGGTCTATGAGGCGATCGATATGCGCGACGTCGCATTGACTGCGGGGCATTATTATACGATCGATTTCGAAGACAGCGTGTTACTGTCAGGCGAGTATGCGTTTCAGTTGAAATGGAAAGAGTCCGCGATCGACAATGATTCATCCTGGGCACGGGCCAATGGGGCTGGCGAATATGCTGGTGGTGAGCTGCTACCACTCATCACATCTGCGGCTAGTTCGCCCGACTTGCCATTTACGCAGGGCGAAAGTGTTGGGGCGGATCTGGTGTTTGCCTTGCATGGCAGTGTGGATCACTTCGGCGGATGGGCTGCGGAGTATGCCTTGGATCGTATTCCTGATACTTTGTTTCTCGATGCGCTAGGCTCGTCGGTGACTAAGGATAGTCTATCTTATAATAAGGGAGGGAGCAGTGCGTGGACGCTGACCAGCGCGGGACTCAGTAACGTCAGCGCTAGCAATGATACGGTCGGCGAGGGCGTCGTCGCGCAGTGTATCGACCTGACTGGTTTGGAGGCCTCAGCCGCTGCGGAGTTGACGCTCAGCTTCGATTACACCACGGCCGATGCCAGCGAACAGCTGTTTGTCCATCTCTGGGGCTGTGTCGATTTGAATCCCAATCAGAATTCCGGCATTATGAACCTCGGCGCATCGAATGGAAATGCATGGATGAGCGTGGCTGCGGAAAACATGGCCGTGTATAATTTAGGAAAGCCGAATGGTGTGTTTACTGGAACGCCGGGGCTTGCTGCTGATACGGCCGTCATTCTGACTGGTTCGACTGGGGCGCAAAGCTACAGCGGCACCTTTGACCTGTCCACTTTTACTACCGCACCGGATGCGGTTTCGGACTATGACTATCTGGTGCTCGGGTTCGCCCGCGAGATCGGTGGCACGACAAACCCAGCGGTGAGCATTACCAACATTCGCTTGTCGATCAATGGCGGGGTCACACTCCATGAGTTTCCTGCTGCGGCAGTCGAGCCAGCCAGCGCGTCCAGCGACCCTGATGGCGATGGCTATGTGAATCTGTTCGAATATGCGCTGGGAGGGAACCCGAACCAGCCAAACGACGTCGGCGTGCTGCCGGAGATGGAGTCGGCAGTCGATGGGATCGATTTCGTTTACAACCGCCGCCGCGATCCCGCGACGCACGGCATCCGTTATACGATTGAAACCACACCCAGCCTGCAGCCGTCCTCATGGGCTAGCAGCGATTTGGTCGAGACAGACATCGCCATCATTGATGCTGAGTTTGAACTCGTGACGAATCGAGTGACTACCACTGGGAAAACCAATGAATTTATCCGCCTCGTCGTCGAGGAACTTTAGTTCAAAATGGATCGATTATTTACTTTAATTTTCGCATGTGATTTTGCGTCTCTTTTTGCATCCAGCATGCCCCTGCCTGTCCCATTGGACAGGTAGACGGCTCGGTTCGAAAAGTGTAATATAGTTCACTTAGTAGACGCAGTGGCACAGAATCGTTCGATTGACGCTCCCACAGCAAACACCTTGCACCAAAAAGTAAATTCCTAGCCGTTGTTGATTCCATTCGAAAGTCGAATCAAACCGAACTAGGGTCAATTAATTATAAAAAATACGAAACAACCTAACCCGCGCTGTCAAAACGGTTTTTCAGAGCTGCTCTTATGGTTAATGAGAAAGAATTATGAAGAATAACATTGAGATAAATCGACGCGAGTTCCTGAAGAAGGGTGGCTTGTTTACTTTGACTAGTGGCATCATGTTTTATGCCAGTAATGGGGCCTATGGTGCGCCTGGGGTGACTGAAGCAAATGTGTCGGGCAAGTATGCGCGTTTGATCCCTGCTGATAAACAGCTGGATCCCGAGTGGTTTCAGTCATTATTTGCTCGTGGCGATGTGCAGGCTTACTCCGCCCCGAAGGCATTAGAGTATATTGGTATGCCGGTGGGCGGATTGTTTGCTGGGACGGTCTACCTCGGAGGCGACGGACGGCTCTGGCATTGGAATATTCGTAACGATGATAGTGAAGGCATCCAACCGGGCCGGGTCGATTACAAAGGGAGCTCAATCCGAATGCGTGATGGTGCGAACTATGTTGTGCCCGCAGAACGTCGCTATCCATTCGAACAGAATTTTGCGATTCGTATCAACGATGACTTGCGCACGCTCGATGCGGATGGCTTCAAGCAGGTGTCTTTTGTCGGGCAATATCCTGTTGGCGAAGTGAACTATCAGGATGCGGACTGCCCGGTGGAGGTGCAGTTGTCGGCGTTTTCTCCCTTTATTCCGCACAACACCGCGGACTCCTCGTTGCCGGTCACGGTAATGTCCTACAAGGTGAGCAATCACAGCGACAAATCTGTGGATTGCGATCTCTTTGGTTGGCTAGAAAATCCGGTTTTGCTAGGCAGTTCCGGCGGCGAAGGCCTGCGTTACAACGAAATGATACGGGAGGCTGGTTTTGCAGCGATAAGCTGTTCGGCTAAGATGCCCACCAAAGGGGGGGATGCCCGTCCCGATATCGTATACGAAGATTTTGAGAAACAGGAGTTCGCAAAATGGACCGTTGCCGGGAGCGCGTTCGGAAAGCGTCCGGCTCCCAAACACAGCATACCCGGGTATCAGGGCGATACAAAAGTCGAAGGCATTCGTTCGGTCAATTCGCACGCCACAGCACCGGGAACCTCTACAACCGATAAGGATGCGGCGGTGGGGAGTCTGACCTCGGATCCGTTCACCATTTCCCGCAAGTTCCTGCACCTGCTGGTCGGCGGGGGTAATCACAAGGGCAAAACCTGCGTCAACGTCTTAGTCGGAGGTTCGGTAGTGAGTTCCGTCACTGGCGACGCACGAAATCAAATGAGCCGCAAGGCGATGGACTTGAGTGCATATGAGGGCAAGCAAGCGACGATTGAAATCGTCGACGCTGCGACAGGACAATGGGGCAATATCGGAGCCGACCAATTGGTGTTCAGTGACCGTCCGCTTAAAGTGGTGAATCCGGATACTGAGCGCACGTATGGCACGATGGCGCTGGCTGTTCTAGAGGACGCGGATGGACGCTTTATCGGTGCGCCCAATCAACGTATTCCCGGATCTGAAGGTGTTGATCAAGGAGCGATGATTGGTTCCGCTGGTAGGACTTTAAAATTACAGCCAGGCGAATCGAAAACCATCAGCTTCGTGCTGGCTTGGCACTTCTCCAATCTGACCGCCGGAGGTATGCCAGGCGTGGGGCGCGAATATGCCGCGCGTTTTGACAATGCCTTGGAGGTCACACGCTATGTGGCCAAAGACTTCAGTCGCCTCGTAGGCGAGACCAAGCTGTGGCGTGATACATGGTATGACTCGACTTTGCCGCATTGGTTTCTCGATCGGACAATGGCGAATACTTCGATTCTAGCGACGACGACGGCTTATCGTTTCAAGGATGGCCGCTTCTGGGCTTGGGAAGGTGTCGGCTGTTGTGAGGGCACGTGCACGCACGTCTGGCATTATGCGCAAGCACCTGGGCGCTTGTTTCCGGACGTGGAGCGTCGCCACCGCGAAGAAGTTGATTTTGGCTTGGGACAACATGCCGATGGCAGCATTGGCATGCGCTCGAATTTGACTGGTTCGAATCACTCTGCCGATGATGGTCATTGTGGACGTATTCTTGGCGCTTATCGAGAGCACCAGATGTCGGAGGATTCGGCGTTTCTGACACGCACTTGGCCCAATATTAAGAAGGCGATACAATTTATGATTCAGCGTGATACGAATCGTGATGGGGTTTTGGAGGGCGCGCAGCACAATACTTTGGATGCCGCATGGTTTGGGCGCATTTCTTTTCTCGCTTCGCTCTATCTAGCGACCTTGCGCGCGGGTGAGGCGATGGCGACCGAGATAGGCGACACCGCATTCGCCGATGAATGCAAAGCAATCGCCGATAAAGGAGCTGAGACGATTTTGGAGCTCTACAATGGTGAGTATTTCTTCCATGAGCTGGATTCCCAGCACATCGACCACGTCGCGGTGGGAACGGGCTGCTATGTGGACCAAGTGTTTGGTCAGTTTTGGGCGCACCAAGTTGGCTTGGGCCATGTGTTTGATCCGCAAAAGATCAAGTCAGCCTTGTCCGCTTTATACAAATACAACTTCGTGCCGCATACCGGAACATTCCGCGGCACCTTCACCCGTGGGCGTTGGTATGCAATGGATGACGACAAGGGGCTGATCATGTGTTCCTGGCCGAAGGGGGGACTGAACAAGAAATGGCACGATGCCTGGCAGTTTGGCTATTTCAATGAATGCATGAGCGGCTTCGAATGGCAGGCCGCAGCACACATGATTTCAGAAGGTCTGGTGAAAGAGGGGATGGCAGTTTCGCGAGCGATTCACGACCGCTACGACGGTCACTTGCGAAACCCATATAATGAAATCGAATGCAGTGACCACTATTCGCGTGCGATGGCCTCTTACGGCGCTTTCATTGCCGCGAGTGGATACGAGTCGCACGGGCCGCACGGCTACCTCGGATTTTCGCCGAAGGTGCGCGATGGCGGCACCTTTAAATGCGCCTTCACTGCAGCGGGAGGCTGGGGCAGCTATAAAGAGAGGGCTGAGGGCGGAAACCTGAAGGCTGAAGTGACGCTGAAGTGGGGGGCGGTCAAGCTGGAGTCACTGGGGTTGGACTTTCCCACCGAGGCTCAAACCGTCACGGCAACGCTGGATGGCCAGGCTGTGTCGGCTTCATTGAAAATCATCAACGGCAAAGTCCGTGCGGTGTTTGATCGACCTGTGACACTGAAACCCGGCCAGATATTGAACGTCCAGGCATAGAGCTAAACGAATTGTCAGCATGCGCATAAATCACAAATAATTATGATTAAACACGTCAAAAAAATCACCGGCATACTCATCGGATTCAGCTGTATCGCTGCAAGCGCACAGGCTGGTTGGAAAAAGGATCTCTCCGGGCAACTACCGTTGCTCGGGCATCGCAATTGGGTGGTGGTGGCTGATTCAGCTTATCCGCTGCAGACTGCGCCTGGTATCGAAACCATTTACGTTGGCGGCGATCACGTGGAAGTGGTGAGCGAAGTGCTCGAGCTGGTTGCCAAGCAAAAGCATGTCCGCCCTGCGATTTTCACCGATTCGGAATTGGAGCATGTCTCTGAGGCGCATGCCCCCGGGATCGAATCGGTGCGCAGCGAATTGCAGGCGCAGTTGGAAGGCAGCGGTGCGCAAACCTTGCCGCACGAAGAGATCATCAAGCAGCTTGATGAGGCGGGAGAGACCTTTCAGATCATCATTATCAAGACCGATCTGGTGCTGCCCTATACTTCAGTCTTTATCCGCCTCGATTGTGGCTACTGGAGTGCGGATGCAGAAGCGGAGCTGCGTCAGACGATGCAAAGTGCTAAGAAGTAGTCTACGTTTTACTTTAGAACATTTGTTACTGATGAATCGCATATTTGCATTGTCTTGAATCCGCCAGATAAATTCGTTCTTCCTATTCGGCTTCATCTTTTGTTCAAACGCGGGGTATTTTGGCTCTGGGTCTCCGGTTAGGTGTCGAGCTATCAGGAGTTTACTCCTAATCACCTCATTGTTATTCATTTAAGCGTTGGCCTCCGTGTGTGTGCACGCTATATAGCCACTCACATGGAAGAGGCTTTGGATTGTCGTCATTTCGATTTAGACTTTTTTTGTGATCGAGCAATGTCTTCAATGAGATCGAACCAAAGACAAGTCTTGCCGAAGTGGAGCGTAAGCTCACGGGCGCGGCTGATGGCACCAACGGCGCAGTAAACGATGTTCTGCAAAACTGTTTTCAAGCGCCAGCGTCGCACCTTCATTTTTGATGGGTGTCAAGTGTGCACGAGCGATGACCTCTTGACCGATCACTCGCAGTACATTGAAGGCAAGTGTTGCGCACGGCATGACGATATGGATGACGCAAAATTTACCAAAGAGCAATTGATCGATCCCGAAAGACTGAGTAAAAATAGTGTCTCCGCAATATTGGTTAACGTTTGTTAAGTCAGAGCGTGCGTCGCAAAGCATTCTAGCTAGCGTCATTAAGATGTCGCGGTCCTTGATCGCACCTTAGCGGCGCAATTAAAAGTCCTTCTACAGATGCTTCTGCGCCAGTTCTCTGATGAATTGATCGCACAAATAATTGCCGCCTGTGCTGATCAGTTCTTCCTTGTCTCGTTTCAATTTTGTTCGCTTCATTTTGTCACCTGTTGGGTCTTTTTAGGTTTTATTTAATCAAGGCTACTTTAGCCATTAAACCCTAACAGCTTCCATCTTTTACTTAGGTTTTATCTCACGAATTCAGGAACTTGTTTGATTCTGGTAAAATGATGCTTCAAGCGGATTGGTTTTTAACTGTAATTGCATATGTTATGCTTATAGATTAACATGATACACGAATAGTTAATAATAACATTTCACTTGCCTTGCTTGGCTGATCGCTGCTGAATAAAGTCATCCAGATTTCCCCAGTGAAAGCGAAAGTTTGCCAGTGTGCGGCCTCTCAAATTCCCCCTCATTATCCCAATTTTTAAATGACTTCGTCATCTTTATCACGCCAGCAAACGCCTTCGGGCGGTTTTGCGCTGGTCATTGCGCTCAGCCTGATGGCTTTCGTGCTCTTACTTCTGCTCAGTATTACGACGCTGGTTCAGGTCGAGACACGGTCCGCTAGCATTGCCTCCGCCCGAGTGGAAGCCGAGCAAGCCGCGCTTCTGGGGCTGAATCTGGCGCTGGGTGAATTGCAGAAGACCGCCGGGCAGGACCAGCGTGTGACGGCGACGGCGGATATTTTAACTAATGATGGTTCGAAGGCGCCAGTCCAAGGGCGTAACCGCTGGGCGGGTGTCTGGGATACCAGCACTTATAGTCCTGCAAGCCCCGATACTAAAATCTTCAAGGGTTGGCTCGTCTCTTCATCTTCGGCTAATGGCCTTATCTTGGATACAGATGCCAAGGATGCTGCAATTACCAATGCCAATGAGCACACGATTTTCGCAGCGGTTGATGCCTCCGGAAATCGTGATTTAAACAATGACGTAATCGTCGAAAAAATTCCATTTTCCAGCGCTGGGTCTTCGAGTGACAGCTACTATGCCTACTGGGTCGAAGACCAAGGGGTGAAGGCGGACCTGTCTTGGAACGAGGGCACCTTTACCGATAATGAGCGCAAGCAAGCGGCGCGGCTTTCCTCCGCACCTGGCGTTGATTATGGCGTGTTTGGCAGTGATGCCGCCAGCCCTTTCAAGGATCAGGTGGCGTATCCCCTCGAAAAAGGCGGCAGCAATGTCTGGCTCGCTGACATGGAAAAGGCAATGAGTGTCGTCGATATGCCCGTCGTTATGAACGCCAGTGGTAGTTACGCAGATTGGCTTAAGAGCACACGCCACGACGTCACCTTTGGCAGTCGCGCCGTACTCTGTGATGTCAAAAACGCCGGTCTGCGCCGCGACCTGAGCCTCGCCTTTGAGATGGATGGAATCGCGGAGTCCGAGAGCGCGACGCTGTTTAACCAGCAAGATGGTGAGTTTGTGGCAGGAAATGACACTCTGACGGCCTTGCAAAATGCGCCGGGGATGACTGTTCGCGATCGATTTTTATTCAGAGATTTTTCTGGAGCTGGCAATGTCTTTTCTGGCGCTATCGGGGCACCAGAAACCGTGGCAAGGGGGCCTAGTTGGTGGCTCATGCGAGATTATGCGAATTTGTATAAGCGCCTAAGGGCTTCTGGCACTGGCTACGCTCTGGATGCTCGGGCGTATTTTCCTAATAGAACGACGAGAGGC
This sequence comes from Opitutia bacterium, assembly GCA_029252625.1. Taxonomy (GTDB): domain Bacteria; phylum Verrucomicrobiota; class Verrucomicrobiia; order Opitutales; family Coraliomargaritaceae; genus Lentimonas. Next base: position 10,906 of record JAQXBA010000209.1, read on the forward strand.
GAAATATACGATAACTTGTTTGATATTCACGCATTTCAGCAGGGTTTTGCGGGTGATTCTAATATTAAAGTCCAGCCGATTAACAGAGAAACCAATGGAACTGGGGGGTATGCATTCCAGCCGGTACGAGCCAGCTATACGCCAGTCTTACTGGGAGTGAACGCGGTCTACAGTCTG
>JAQXBA010000009.1 GCA_029252625.1 Opitutia bacterium
TATGTCACCGCACAAGGCTTCTTTGAACTACACCTCAACGGTAAAAGGGTGAGTGACGAGTTTTTCATGCCTGGCTGGACGGACTACCGTAAACGTATCTATTACCGCAGCTACGACGTGACGGATATGCTCAGCAGAGGCTCTAACGCAATCGGCGCGATTCTCGGCGATGGCTGGTTTCGAGGCAATATTAGTAATCTTGGTCAGAATCAGTATGGCAAGCTCATCCGTCTGATGAGTCAGCTGCAGATCGACTATGCCGACGGACGATCAGAGATGATCGCTTCCGACAAAAGCTGGAAGGCATCGTTCGGGCCGATTATGGAGTCGGATATGCAGGCAGGGGAGACCTATGATGCGCGCCGCGAAATGCCTGGCTGGGATCGCTCCGGATTTGATGACAGCAATTGGGCTGCAGTCGACTCCGGTTCAGCCATCAAACCGATGATTCAGGCCTACCCCGGGGTTCCGGTTCGTAAGACGCAGGAGTTGCCTACGGTTCAACTCACCGAACCCACACCCGATGCTTACGTTTTTGATCTTGGACAGAATTTTTCCGGCTGGATCCGCCTGAAGGTCAGCGGGAATGCCGGCGATCAAGTCGTCATGCGCTTTGCCGAGATGCTCAATGCGGATGGAACGGTCTATACCGAGAATCTGCGTTCTGCGCGGGCGACCGATACCTACATCCTCAAAGGCGGGGCCGAAGAGGTATGGGAACCTCGCTTCACCTTTCATGGGTTTCGTTATGTTCAAATCACTGGTCTGAGCGGTCAGCCTTCACCAGAAATGGTGACTGGGATGGTGATTCATTCCGATGCCCCCATGACCAGCTCGTTCGAATGCTCGAATCCGATGCTGAACCAGCTCCATCAAAATATCGTGTGGGGGCAGCGCTCCAATTACCTTGAGGTGCCCACCGACTGTCCGCAGCGTGATGAGCGCCTGGGCTGGACAGGTGACACCCAGGTGTTCATCCGTTCGGGTTGCTATAATCAAGACGTGGCGTCCTTCTTCACCAAATGGATCGTTGACCTGATGGATACCCAGAACAGTGAGGGGACATTTGGTCAGCAAGCACCGGTATTTCATGGCCATGGTAGCCCGGCCTGGGCGGATGCGGGCGTGATATGCCCTTGGACCATTTATAGGGTCTACGGCGACCTGCGCCTGATCCAGCAGCATTATGGTGCCATGGCTCGATTTATCGACTACTGCGGGCAGACAGGTTTGAAAGGGCCAGGGGACAGGGGATTTGGAGACTGGTTGGCCGTTGGCTCGAAGACACCGAAGGAGCTCATCTCGGCAGCCTATTTCGGGTACTCGACCAGTCTGATGATCGAGATGGCTGACGCACTGGGCAAATCAGCCGATGCCGCACAATACAGAAAATTATTTCAGGATATCTGTGCTGACTTTCAGAAGAGTTTTGTGGATGCCGATGGCAAGATCGCAGGCGACTCTCAAACCAGCTATTGCCTGGCTCTGCATTTCAATCTGCTCACTGCTGAACAGCGCACGCAAGCCGTCGCTCACCTCGTCAACCGGATCAAGGCGAAGGACACTCACCTGTCGGTCGGTTTTGTGGGAGTTTCGTTACTACTGCCCACGCTCACCGAGATCGGTCGTAGCGACCTGGCCTACCGGTTGATCCAGAATAAAACCTATCCGTCGTGGGGATATTCGATTGAACAAGGCGCGACGACCATCTGGGAGCGCTGGAATAGCTATACGAAAGACAAAGGATTCGGAAATGCGGGGATGAACTCCTTCAACCACTATGCCTATGGGGCCTGCCATGAGTGGATGTTCCGCAGTATGCTCGGTATCGACAGCGACGGCGCGGGCTTCCGCAAAATTGTGATGAAGCCCGAACTACCTGTCCTGAGCGAAGTCGAAGGGGGCGAGGGGATCACATGGGCCAAAGGGCATTACGATTCGATCAATGGTCGTATCGAGAGCGGATGGAGCATCGAAGACGGAAAGTTTAGCTGGCGAGTTGTCGTTCCGCCCAATACTTCGGCCACCGTTTACGTGCCTGCTCAAACTGTCGAAGCAGTCGGTGTTGACGGGCAAATGGTCGGTGCATCACCCGATGTCGCATTCTTGCGCATGGAGAAGGATCGCGCGGTATTCCAGCTAGGGTCGGGGTGTTATGAATTTGTGTCTAAACAAGTGATTCAATTAGTCAGATAAAGGAGTGAAAATGAGAAATGTTCGATATTATAAAGTTCGTATGGTCGCGGTTTGCGGCCTAGTGCTTTCCACTGCGATTGCCTCTGCCCGTTCGGTCGAGCCCGCCAGCGCGGAGGCGCTGTATGCTGGGTTTACGGATCCGGCATCCCAATACGGCCCGCGCACCTGGTGGCACTGGATCAATGAGCGCGTCAGCACGGACGGGATCACCCAAGATCTCGAGGCCATGAAGACGATGGGCTACAAGGGCGCGCATATGATCAACTTGCCGTCGATTCAGACCGAGTGGACGATTGGTGATGATGTGTCTGGCACAGACATCTGGTATGAGAAGGTCGGCTTCGCTGCCAAGGAGTGCGAACG
>JAQXBA010000010.1 GCA_029252625.1 Opitutia bacterium
GCTTGATGATGTCGGCCTTAGTGGCGCGATCGATTTGCTTCTTTAATTGGCGCGTCAGAATATGCCCATCGTATTGCGTAAAGCCGAGCACATCGTTGACCGTGAAACCTTTGATACTGTCTTCAATATAGAAACCATCCTCTTCGTCGTCTTCTAAAAAGACGTGCACCTCATTCACGCGGCCAAACAGATTATGCAGATCCCCCATAATATCCTGGTAAGCGCCAACAAGAAAGACTCCTAAGAAGTATGGCTCCTTGGCGTTCAACTCATGCAAACGAAGTGTGCTACGCACATCTTCTACATCGGTAAACTTCGAAACCTTACCTTCGCTATCACAAGTAATGTCAACCAACGTGGCATCGACATCTGGCGACTCATTGAGACGATGCAGCGGCGCAATCGGAAACAGTTGATCACAGGCCCAATGGTCGATCAGCGATTGAAATACTGAAAAATTACAGACATATTGCTCGGCCATCATTTGCGGCAGCGACTCGAGTTCATTGGGCGTATAGCCCGCGCCCTTACCTTGTTCTGCCAGCTCCTTGCAAATCTGCCAATAAGCCGCATCGGCCTCAGCCTTTTCAGCGAGATCGAGATAGCCTAGTGAAAAGAGATTATTGGCCTCTTCCTTCTTCTGCTGCGCATCGTGGTAGCGCTCCAAAGGACTGGAGCCATGCTCGTTGATTAGAATCGCCTGAAGATCGCGCAAGATTGGGTTGCGCTTCTTTTTTTTGGCGATCTTCGGATGGACCGAAGTTTTCGAAATACGATCACACACGCGGGTCACAAGGATCGAGTGCGGCGCTACAATCGCACGGCCACTCTCTGTCACAATATCCGGTACCTCGACCCCAGCATCGGTGCAAACAGTCTTTATATTATAGACCACATCGCGCGCATACTCGCGCATCGTGTAGTTCATCGAGCTCTCGTAATTACTGCGCGAGCCATCGTAATCGACGCCGAGTCCACCGCCGACATCCATCAGCCGCATGGGGAAGCCCATCTTTTTAAGCTCACAAAAAAAGCGCGTCGCTTCGACGGTGGCTTTTTTAATGGTCTGAATATTGGGCACCTGCGAGCCGATATGAAAATGAATAAGTTGCAGGCAATCCTCCAAGCCCGCGCGTTTGAGGCGGCGCGTGGCATCGATAATCTCGGGACTGGTCAGGCCGAATTTGGCATCTTCGCCTGAGGAGCTGGCCCACTTCCCTTCGCCAGATGTGGACAGCTTGATTCGGAACCCAATCAGCGGCCGCACGCCGAGCTTCTTACTCAATTGAATGATGCGTGGCACTTCACTGAGCTGCTCGACTACGAGGAAAATCTCTTTGCCGAGGCGTCGGCCTTGGAGCGCGAGTTTTATAAATTCATCATCCTTGTAACCGTTGCAGATGATCAAGGACTTCAGGTTTTTATGCATCGCCAGAGCGATCATCAGCTCTGGCTTACTGCCACACTCCAGTCCGAAGTGATAGGCCTGACCGGCCTCCTGGATCTCTTCGATCACTTCGCGCAGTTGGTTGACCTTGATTGGAAAGACGCCGCGATACTTGCCTGGGTAGCCCTCGTCTTTGATTGCTTGTGCAAACAGCTCGTTTAAATCCACCACGCGGGTGCGCAGTAAATCCTGGACCCGAATTGTCAGCGGTGGCTTGAGCCCTTTGCTAATCGCCTCGGAGACAATATCATGGATGCGAATACTGCGTTGATCACGCGACGGGTGGACCAACATAAAACCATCTTCATCGACCGAGAAATGCCCACCGCCCCAGCGCTTGAGACCATAATAGTCTTCCGCATTAGCAATCGTCCAATCGTGCTCAGTCGCTTTGGTGGTTTGGGTCATAAGTGTTCGCTGTTATCGTCTTTAATGAGTGCACGCGAAAAATGACGTATAGATGAACCCTTAGAAAGCACAAAAGTGAACGAGACAGCTCACTTTCTTTACAAAACGTCAACCACTCGATCAAACGAACGCGCGCCTTGAAATTAGATCAATTCAGCGTAAGCCGCTGGCTTCATCAAATCGGCGACTTGCGAATCGTCGTTCAGACGAATTTTCAACAGCCATCCTTGAGTGAACGCTTGCTGATTGACCAGTTCTGGAGCGGCATCAACTTCCTCATTGATTTCAATCACTT
>JAQXBA010000045.1 GCA_029252625.1 Opitutia bacterium
TCGGTGATCACAGTTTGAATCGCAGCATCGGGCGCATCCGGAATCGTCACAGCGGTAGCTTCTTCAGTTTTTTTGCCGCAGCCAGTCAGCAGTAAAACACTGGCAGTGAGACCGAGCGCGAGCGCTTTAGAATTCGGGAACATGATATAGTTTGTGTTGAATAAAAGTGAAAAGCAAAGTCCAATCCAAGTAGGACAGTACTACGAATCTAAAGTGCCTGAATTTTGACAGTTCGAACAAACGATTAGAAGATCCCAAACCATCGCTTACGCACGGGGGTGACTCGCCCCTCGGGATCGGCCACCATTCGCTCCAATACGGAAGTATACTGACTCATTAGAATGCCCATCTTAGAGGGCTGATAACGCCCGGCATCAAAATGTAAACGAACCTTCACACCCTCGGCGCCCTCCATAATTACCATTGTCAGTCCACTCGGCATACGGATCTGCGAGCGCTCGCGCCAGCGTGACACTTCCATACCTGCAAGCGTCAGACATTCATCTAAATCAGGGATTTGTTGAAAAATCACCTCCAAACGAGTGAGCGCTCGATCCTCTTGCTTCATGGCCTCGACAAGTTCCTCGTAAGGCAATTCCTGATGAATTGAAGCTTGCTGGAGCTTTTCCCGCACCTGCCTCACGATTTCAGAGAAAGTGGGCCGTTCACTAAGTTCAGTGCGCAACACAATTAGATTGATATAATATCCAATCGCTTGCCTCGCAGCTGACCGCGGGCGATCCGAAACATATGAACCAATCATCATGTCTCGCTGCCCTGACACTTGATAGAGCAACGCCTCAAACGCAGCATAGAATAACATAAACTGTGTTGCGCTCGTCTGCACGGCCAATGCCTGAATGCCGGCCAACAGCTCTGCTGGAACACTCGAAATCAAATAACTCTCTTCCGCCTTCACTTGCTTAGGCTTGCTACGCCAACGGCATGGCAACTTCAAGCGAGACGGCATCGAGCCGCTCCAATGGTGCTTCCACCACGCTAGCATTTTTTGATAATGCGCGCCATCCGCCTGCAAATGTTCACGCTGCCACACTGCAAAGTCAGCCGATTGCAACGGCTGCTCGACCAAGGGCGACTCGGCGCCCTGACTCAGCGCCGCATAAATCGAACTCAGCTCAGAATAAAAAATCTCCAGCGATGTGGCATCATACAACATATGATGCAGCGTAAAGAGAATTCGATGCTCCTTTTCCGAAAGCTTGAAGAGTCGCACACGAAATAAAATATCACCATCGAGAACAAACACTCCGTCATCCTCCTCACGCAGCAAACGCACCGCGGTTGCTTCCGGATCTGCGTCTTTAGACAAATCGACAACAGGAATATTCACAGACTTCGCAGGGCGGATCACTTGAACGAGCTGGCCATTTTCAACCGTAAAACTCGTCCTCAATATCTCGTGCCGGCGAATCACTTCATCCAGACTGCGATTCAACGCGCCCACATCCAATGAGCCACGGAGTATCCATTGCTCACAAATCGAATTCGAGTCCCCACGCTCATCGTGGCACGCATGACGCCAGATACGCTCCTGCGCATAAGACAAAGGAAACGGTCGATCACGCATGACGACTGGTTCCGTAATACCAGAGCCCGCTGGAGAAAGTAGAGACAACTGCTCGGCAAGCGAATTGATATTCGGAAATTCCCAGACCATCGCTACCGGAATTTCACAGCCAGTAAATTCAGCAAGATCGCCAGTCAGTTCCAGTAAAGTCAAGGAGTCTAAACCCAAGCTTGTAAATGGAAGGCTGCGATCCACTTCCTCGGCTGGAATCTCTAGGGATTCGACCACTTTCGCGACCATCCATTCTTCAATTAGGTCTGCATTCATACTCTCGGTTTCCATATTTTTAAAGTTCCATCTAACCAAGCAGTGCGACATGCATGCCGGATAATTTTCCCACTCGAGGTGCGGGGGCACCCGGTGGGATTGAGTAAAGTAATCGAATGAGGCATGAGATCGTGCCCTTCAGCAACTGCCTGACGAATCGCCTGAACCATCTCCCGATCATCTTCAGATCGATACGTCCGCTCTAGCTCGGCAACAATCACCAAGCACTCAGAATCGCGAATATCGAGTGAGAATGCGGCACACGCACCCGCGCGAACGGCGGAATGGCACTGCTCAACGGTTTGCTCAATATCGCTCGGATGATGATTACGCCCAGCGATGATGATGTGATCTTTGAGACGCCCAGCAATGAAGAGTTTGTCATGATGAAAGAACCCAAGATCCCCAGTGCGCAAATACGTCGTCCCCTCATCCCCCACAAAGTGCGCGTAAAAAGTCTCGCGCGAATCTCCTCCACGCCCCCAATACCCTTGAGCCACATTCTGACCAGATACCCAGATTTCACCCACACTACCAGACGCGCACAGAATACCGGAAGCTGGATCGACAATCGCAATCTTTTGATCCACCCAGCCATGCCCACAACTGACGAGCCGACGGAGCTTTGTCCCATCCGAATCGTCACAAGGCACCGCGCGATGCTCCTCCAGTGAACTGGCCTTAAAATTGATCGCCTGATACCCTTCAAGCTTTGATCCGCCGGCAACAAACAAAGTCGCCTCCGCCAGACCATAACAAGGATACAGTGCCGCTTCACGAAATCCGCAAGTGGTGAAGGCCCCAGCAAAGCGCTCCAACGTGCCAGCTCGAACGGGTTCCGCACCAATGAAAGCGACTTCCCATTTACTTAAATCCAAAGATGCCTTTTGCTCAGCAGTCACACGTCGAGCGCACAGCTCATAAGCAAAATTTGGGCCACCACTATTCTGCGCACCATAACGTGAAATCGCTTGCAGCCAACGAACCGGCTTCATCAAAAAAGCTTCCGGTGGCATAAGCACGCATCGGGCGCCTTGATAAATCACTTGAAGCACATTCCCAACTAATCCCATATCATGAAACAAAGGTAGCCATGAGACGACAACCGAATCTTCATCTTGTCCAAACGACTCACGCAGCATTCGGTTATTTGCCAACACATTACGATGCGCAACCATCACGCCCTTAGGTTTCGAGGTCGAACCGGAAGTGTATTGAAGAAACGCTAAAGTCTCTCCACTTACTGATGGATCCTGCCACTCGCCCGCAGGCATGGCACTCAAGGATTCATCTGTCTGCCAGCGCAAAGACTCGAGTCCCGCTTGCCCCAGAAGCGGCTCAACACGCGACCATACGCCTGCACTCGCCAACACCAACTTCGGCTGAGCATCCTCAGTGATACTACGTAAATGCTGAAGCCCTCTCAAGTTTCGCGGCGCGCTAGCAGGAATCGCAATCGCACCCGCATACAGACATCCAAAAAATGCGGCAATGAACTCCAACCCCGATGGGTAAAGCAGTAGCACTCGCTCCCCAGCCAAGCCCATCGTTTGCAGGCGCGCTCCAATCTGCTGAGCTAACTGATCCAGCTCTCCATAAGTGAGCTGAGCATCTTCATGCTCACCGTCTTTCAAAAAAGTAAACGCTAGGCGATCCGCATCTTGGCTCCCACGTCGGCGTAACAGTTCCACCAAGGTAGAGACTTCACTCATTGAATCAAAATTATTGGGATCGCTCATACTACAGCTCGATTCAACACAGAGTCACTGCGCAGCATCTGCACCCCGTTTAGTCGCAGTCACCATCATCCCGTTTTTCAGGCGCAACGTCGCACACGGATCAGGCGTCACGGAAAACCCTGCCACAGGCGCAATCGAATAGCGCTGCAGTAACATTGCCAACATCAGCTGACCTTCCATTAGTGCAAAAGGCTTACCCAAGCATTGATGCCGTCCGCTAAGAAACGGGATGTAGGCAGTGCGATGCCGCCCCGCACTCTGTTCATCCGAAAAACGTTCCGGATCAAAACGGGTAGGCTCATTCCAGAAATCAGGATGCCGCTGAGTCGTATAGGGAGACACAATGACCAATGCTTTAGCGGGAATGCGATAGCCTGCGATCTCATCCTCCTCCTTCGCTTGCCGCGTCAACACCCAAACTGGAGGATATAAACGCATCGACTCTTCGAACACTTTCTTAAGCTCTGACAATCGAGGCAAATCCTGATACGAAGGGATCTCTCCTTTCAGCTCGTGATCAATCTCGGCGACCACTCGCTGCATCGCATCAGGATGCTTCCCCAGTAAATGTAATGTCCATGAAATCGCGATCGCAGTGGTCTCATGCCCGGCGAAAAGCATCGTTATCACTTCATCTCGAATCTGTAAGTCGGTTAATGGCTCCTCCTGCTTTTTATACTCCCCGTTCACCAAGAGCGTCAGTAAGTCTCGTGGTTGGTCTTTCAACTTCTTACGATCTGCAATCAATTTATAAACGATATCATTCACCGCGCCAAGTGACTGCTTCAACACCTTATTACGCGTAGGGCTGACAGTCGCTGGCTGATTAAACAGAGCAAGCGCGAATGGCGAGGTGTCGCTAATCACGACTTGAAAGACAGTATCCCATTCCTCTGCCGTTTTTAAATCCAGGTCGATGCTAAACATCGCCTTCATGATCACTTGCATCGTCACGTAGCGCATCTGCACCGCTATATCAAATGGCATATCGCAAAGTCTCGAATCCTCCCAATCACTTAACAGAGCACCCATGTAATTCGCAACCACCGTGGCAAAGCCAGGCATACAATGCGCGTGAAACATCGGTTGTGCCAAACGACGTTGATTATGCCAATACGCCCCATCACTCGTAATCAAGCCCTGCCCCAAAGAAATGCTCAGTAAAGGAGTCCGCACATAATTCGCACTACCGATGACCGACTTCACGTCATCAGGGTGATTGACAAAAAAAACACGCCCATAATCACTCTGATATGACATCACCTCGTCATGCTTAGCGGCCAAATTATCTAGAAACTGAAGCGCACCGTCTGCCTCTACGACAGGAGAAACAGGAACTTCCTTAAGAGAATTCATAGGGGATACATTAGAGCTCATTTCAATGAGTTGAAACGACCCGCCCTCGCTTCGCAATCACTTACTACGCATATCCGCTATGCTTCCAGCAAACGCGTTCGACGGTGCTGCTGGGTGAATTGTAAGGTAATCGCGGTTCCCTCGCCTTTGCGGGACTCGATGCCGAGCTGCCCGCCGTGCTCGCGAATGATACGTTGCACGATCATCATCCCGAGCCCGTGGCCTTCCTTCTTGGTAGTGTAGTAAGGCTGCAAGATGCGAGAGAGCTCGTCCTCTGAAATGCCGGATCCGGTATCAATGAATTGCATATAGACAAACTCGTCGTCGCTGCGCGCCAAGACCCGCAACTTGCCTTCAGGCTGCATCGCTTCCATCGCATTTTTAATCAGATTGAAAAAGACCTGTTTAATCTGCCCACGGTCGCCGAGAATGGACGGAATCGCTTGGCCGACTTCGATATTTACATCTAAGCGGCGATCACTCAATTCTG
>JAQXBA010000102.1 GCA_029252625.1 Opitutia bacterium
CAGCCTGCTCGGTGATATGTATCTCAACGAGGAAGCCTATGGGCTCGCACTGAATAACTATCAGGCATCCCTCAAACAAGATCCGACGACACGCCCCGAACAGGCACTCAAGCCGCTGCGCCGCCTCATGCAACTCGGCCTATTTGATGCCGCCCGCACGTATTTGAAACTAATCGACAGCAGTCTCCAATCCGAACTTAGCCCAAAGCAGACCGCGGAAAAAACCGTGGTTGCGGCACAACTAACCATCGAAGCCGGCAACCTCGAGCAAGGTCTGGCCCAATTACAATCGGTTCTGAATGAGCAACCACTGAATGGTGATGCACTCTTACTAATAGCGAATGTACAGCTCGATCAGGAAGCCTATGCAACGGCTACATTCTATTTTGAACGCGCCACATCAGTCGTAGAGGTTCAAGTCGAAGCTCTAGTAGGTCTGGCTCGCACCGCAGTCGCGCAGTCCAGATTCCAAGCCGCACTTAAACACTTGCAACAAAGTCAGCGCATCAAGCAGCGTCCAGACGTAGCACAGTTTATGGCTAGCATCGAAAAAGTAATCGCAGCTCAGTAGCGCTGATGCTCTGTGGGATGAATGCCATTGGTCTACAGTAATCCCTTTATCTCTTGGTGCATCAACAGAACGCCCGCGGTCGGCGCATGCGGCTACAACCGCTGAGCGAGAAAAAACGGTCGAATTCGTCATGCCAGAGAATGGCATAAAATAATAAAATAGCTCCATATCGGGTCACATTGACTCCGTCTTGGAGTAGATACACTTACTATTTAGTGGTATTATCGGCAGCAGAATTACCAATTCTAAATCACAAACACTACTCAACAATGAAACAAAAAACTACTCAGTTCCTAACAAGTGTCGCTTTCTCGATGGCGATCACTGCATCTGCAGTGTCAGCGCAGACAGCCGAAGCAACAAACGCAGTCGCGCTCGACGAAACCGTTGTCGTTGGTAGCTCACTGTACACAGATCAAGTGAATGCACTGAAGACACCCACGCCGATCATCGACGTACCGCAGAGCCTGTCGATCACCACAGCCGACGACATCTCCATGCGCGGCTTCGACAGCATCGGCGATATTGTTGATTACACACCTGGCGTCAGTATGTCGCAAGGTGAAGGTCACCGCGATGCAGTCGTCTTCCGTGGCGTCCGCTCGACTGCCGACTTCTTCGTCGACGGAGTACGTGACGACGTCCAATACTACCGTTCCCTTTATAATGTTGAGCAGGTTGAAATCTTGCGTGGCCCGAATGCACTGCTGTTCGGTCGCGGCGGTGCCGGCGGTGTGCTCAACCGAGTCACTAAAAAAGGTGCCATCGGTGAGGACTTCAACGGCTACCAGTTCAGCATCGACTCCTTCGGCAGTGCGGAAGCGCAGGTAGACACGAATGTCTCCCTCAACGAGAACACTGCCTTCCGCCTAAATGCCTACTATAATACCTTCGAAGATAACCGCGACTTCTCTGATGGTGAAGGCTTAGGTGTGAATCCAACCCTCAAGTTCCAGCTTACTGAAAAGACTACACTCGATGTGTCTTACGAGTATATAGAATATGATCGTTCGATTGATCGCGGGATTCCAACAGCCAACGGAAAACCAGTCGATGCGCTCAACGACATCGTTTTCGGCGACCCAGATCTAAATAAGTCCGAGTTCGAAGCACACAGCATTCGCGCGCTGCTTCAGCATCAGTTCTCCGACACACTCAAGGGGAACTTCACCGCTTCTTACACCAACTACGATAAACTCTATCAGAACTTTTATGCTGAAAGCTACAGCGAAGCTACCCCTGATAAAGTCAGGCTCGACGGCTATTTAGATACCACCGAACGTCAGAACTTGGTCGTTTCCGGCAATCTCGTCAGCGAATTCGCAACTGGCAACATCGAGCACACTCTGCTCTTCGGTGCCGAGTTTAGTGACAGCTCTTCTGAAAATGATCGCTACAATCCTGAATTTGATGATGGCGCAGGAGGCACAACAGACAAAAGGGAATTCGACATCAGCGATCGTAATGTCAGCGGTGTTGGTTTCAACGCAGGTGGTCTTTACGCTGGAGCATTCACTGATCTGAATGACGACACCGAAACCGATCTCACTGTTTATTCATTGTACATCCAAGACGAGATTAAGCTTTCTGAAGAGCTAATACTAGTTCTAGGGGGACGCTTCGACAGCTTCGACATCAACGTAACTGATAATAAACCAGGCGGCACTGACGGTAGCCAAACTGACGAGGAGATCACTCCCCGAGCCGGTGTCGTGTTCAAACCACAAGAAAACATCTCGGTCTACGCAAGCTACAGCCAAACCTTCCTTCCTGCAAGTGGCGAACAATTCGCTAGCCTTGGCGGTGAAGGATTCGATCCCAGCGAATACACCAACCTTGAAGCTGGTGTGAAGTGGGATCTCGCTCCAGGTTACAGCCTTACCGCTGCTGTCTTCCAAGCCGATCAAGATGTTGTGGAGAAAATTGATAAAGTCTGGGTAAGAGTCGACAGAGAAGTCAGAGGCTTTGAAGCTCAGTTCAGCGGCCAACTCTCCGACCAATGGTCCATCGCAACTGGTTACAGCTACGTAACAGGTGAAATTGAAGACCATTCAGAACCCGCTGTAATTGGAAACGATCCTCGCGAGCTTCCTAAGCAAACGCTGTCTATCTGGAACCACTACCAAGTAACCGACAAACTAGGTCTAGGTCTCGGTGCGATCTATCAAGACTCCAGCTACATCAACGACAGCAACAGCGCCGAGCTTCCAGACTTCTTCAGAGTCGACGCTGCAGCCTACTACCAGATCAACGAAAACCTTCGCCTGCAGGTGAACATCGAAAACCTGCTTGATGAAGAGTACTACCCAAGTGCGCACAGCACACACCAAGCATCAGTGGGGTCGCCACTCAACGCGACCTTCCAGATTGTCGGTCGTTTCTAAGGTAATTTGATAAAACTTATTTTTTTCTGGCCCACGGAGTGAACACTCCGTGGGCTTTTTTTGGTTCATCGTCAAAGGCGCGGGAAGCATGAATGTATGTTCGGGGCGATCAGTTTGCTTCTTTCTCTTGTGAGGGACGATCTCCGTGTCGTCCGCTACCGGTGCGGGAGCGTCTGACGGGATTATCCGCTCCTGAAGACACCCCGGATTGTCATGTAATTCCCAAACTGCCGGTGGTCGACACGGAGGTCGACCCTCCTCAACCGTTTTCCCGCTCAAATGACGATCAAGCAATACTGGCCATTGTAAAAAAAAATCCTGCGCCTCCTGAGCAAATAGGGCATTTTGTCTCCGCCTTTGAGTAGAAATAGAACGGTCTTATTGTTAGTATAAAGTCTGAAAAAACTTATCGTCCCCTCTCAATCTAAAGCCCAAAAAACCAATTGAATTGCCATGAAATGCTTAATCGAATCTCCAGATTTCGACACCGCCAAACAGCTCGAAAGCCGACGCATGAGCAGCGACTGGGGTGCCGCGGGCACAGCACCAAGTCTAGTTCTTCTCCGGGCGCGGAAAAAGAATCGTCTTTTCGCCCAGAGTTCTACCTTCAAGAGTACTGCCCCAGGCCAGCTGACCTTCAAGGCGATCAAAACCATCGGCGCCAACCAAGCCACGAATCTTATCGGATATATCTGGCATCACCGGTGTGAGCATTACAACTCCAAGGCGCAAGGCTTCAGCCATGAAGGCAAGCGAGGTTTGCAACTTCGCTTGGTCTTCAGGAGCGTCGGACTTAGCCAACTTCCACGGCGCACGTGTTTCGGCATATTTGTTGATCCCTGAAATGAAGGTAAAAATACGATCCAACGCCTTGTGAAACTGAAACCCTTCGAACAGTGGGATGAGTTCATCCTGAGTCTTTTCCCAGAGTGCCTTCAGGTCTTGCTCTGGCTGCTCATCGACCAATGCCGCAGGCACTTTACCTTCGGAGTAACGGCTGCCCATGTTTAACAAGCGACTCACCAAATTGCCGAGGTCGTTGGCAAGGTCACTGTTATAGCGGCTCATGAAGAGATCGATCGAAAATTCGCTGTCTTGACCCACGTTCATTTCACGAGTCACGAAGTAGCGAAATGCATCGGTGCCAAACTGCTCGATCAAATCAAGCGGATTAACGACTTCGCCGGTGCTCTTAGACATCTTTGCACCGGAACTCAGCCACCAGCCATGCACCAAGAAATGCTTTGGTAATTCAAGATTCAATGCCTTGAGCATGATCGGCCAGTAAACCGCATGTGGCGGCACTAAAATATCTTTACCGATAACATGATAATCGGCAGGCCAGTTCTTTTCAAATTCATCGGTACCGTACCCCGCTGCTGTAATATAGTTAGTCAACGCGTCGAACCAAACGTAAGTTACATACTCCGAGTCGAATGGTAGCTCAATGCCCCATTCTAAGCGCGACTTAGGTCGGGAAATGCAGAGATCGTTGAGCGGCTCTTTTTTTAGAAACTGGAGCACATCGGCACTACGAAAGCGCGGATAAATCATCTCCGGGTTCTGCTCGATCGTCTCGATCAACCAATCCTGATACTGTGCAAGCTTGAAGAAATAGTTAGACTCGACGACTGCCTCAACCTCACCAAATATTTCCGGCCACTTGCCGTCGACTTTTTCTTTCTCTGTGACGAACTGCTCCTGACGTTGGCTGTAATAACCATTGTAGTCCGCCTTGTAAATCAGGCCTTGATCGAACAGTGCCTGCAAGATCTCGCAAACGACTTTTTTGTGACGCGGCTCAGTGGTGCGAATATAATCGTCATTAGTAATCTCTAAGCGTTCGCAAAGCCCTTGAAACTTAGCCGCGTGACCATCGCAGAACTCCTGCGGCTCGATGCCCTGCTTCTGCGCCGACATCTGCACCTTTTGTCCATGCTCATCTAAGCCAGTGACGAACTTCACCTGGTCGCCTTGCAGGCGACGAAAGCGTGCGACGATATCAGTCAGCACTTTTTCGTAGGCATGGCCGAGGTGCGGCGCGCCGTTTGCGTAGTCAATTGCGGTAGTGATGTAGAAGTTTTTGCTCATGGAAAACGAGCAAGTTGGGCGAATTCAAGCAGGGGCGCAAGTCCGTAGGGACCCGGAGTTGGCAATAGCGCGGGCTATTCAATCCCTTCGATCACGAATTGTCGCTTGCCCTTCCAAATACCTAGCTGAACCACCATCGCTGTTGGCGATTCGGCCATTTTTAATTCTTTCAATTGCGCGTAGACCGACTTATCGGGTGCGTAAGCGCCCCACTGCTGCCCGGCGACTTCGAGCGTCATCGGCCGCACTTCAAGCACACGTGCTTCGACGCGATATAAACGTCCGACCAATGGGCCTAGCTCGGCATCAGCGATCTGCGAGAGCACGGCAGCGTCCGCCAACTGCAACTGCATGCCAGTTTGATAGCCGAGTGGCATCTCAAAACTCAAGGCATCGTCGCCCACGCTAGGATTTTCTAGAGCAACAAAAGCGTCAACAGGGCCCGATCCAAATGTAAACCGCGCAGCGATCGGAAAGTGGTCTGTAGCTCCGCCCCCCGTCTCGCCGGCAAAGGTCCATTTCAGCGGCCGACCCAAAGCATCGGCATTCAGACTAGGTAGGATAATTGGCTCGAAACTACCATCAACATATCTAACTCCAGATTGATCATAGAGGCCGCGGGTGATCAATAAATGCATCAGGCTGCCACGATTCCCCTTCCACACCTCTGAGTAGCGCTTTTCTGGCGGCAGCTCAAACCAGAGATTATAGAGATCCACGCCGCCAAGCTCACGAATCGCCAACTCATCACCCTGTGAACCAAGCACATGGTTGATCCCGGTGATAACATCTGGATACAGAATCGATTGGTTGTAGTGCGAATTTAAATCACCGCCGACGATTATGTCCGCCATCGGATCGGCCGCGAGTCGCGCATCGATTAAAGCCCGCAGTACCTCGGCGTTCTGAACACGGATCGATTCGCGAGACGGGCTCGACGCCCCAGACTTCCAATGGTTGACGTAAACCGTCAGCGGGTGACCCGCGACATCCAGCGTCACCTCCAGAATGTCGCGCGCCTTGAGCAACTCATGAGTCCGCACCTCTTGAATTGGAAAACGGGAAAATACCGCATTGGTATGCGCAATCCCACGACTCGCAGCCATTGGGGGGGCAACTGCCACCGAATAGCCGACCAAACCAGCGTCACTCAACGCTTTCAACAGCCACGCTTGCGCTGGCAAATCAGCATACTCGGAGCGCCAATCAGTTGTTAACATTTGCGTAACACTGATCGCGCGGTGTTGGTCGAGAAAGGTCGGCAAATTCTCAACCGATCCCTGCGGAGAGAAGTCCGCTTCGAGCTCTTGAAATAAGATCAGCTCGGGCCCTCGACCGGCGTTAAAGGTTTTCAATACAGCTGTTATATTTTGCAGTTTCGTCAGTAACTTGGGTCGCCCATAGGTAAACTGATCATCTGGCTCGTCTTGAATGTAATCCTTATAAATCGCAATCCCATCGAGATCGAACAGGTTTTCGACGTTGTAGGCCAGTACAGTAAATTCGCTGTCAGCCGCGGAACAAACGCTGGCAGCACACAGCATGAAAATCAGCACATTTCGCAGGCACAGTCTGACATAATACATGCTGATCATTAATCGTTAGCAGGAGCTGAGGCAGTCCGCTGCGCTGCGCTAGCGCGATACAAAGCGACATCGGGAATATCGATAATAACATGCACGACTAAACGAATCACCACCACCGCCAGGACTTTGATCGCACCCGAGAGTAACGCCACTCCAGACGCCGCCGGCATTGAAAACAGCATGCCCTGTAAAATCGTAACAATCAGGATGGTCGCGATAAGCACCCATGAGAGTAAATTCACAATCAAGCGAAGATCCGCATAGGCCGATTCGGCACGAACGTGTGCCTTAAATGCACCAGAAGCAGAGAGTGTCGATGGCCCATGCATACCCGAGGCACTGGAATGGTTCGAACTACGCCTACGCTGCGAACCGTCGTTCGCAGCGGAGGCACGCCCAGCTCGCGTGTTCTCACGCGCGCTGCAATAGGCCGCATAGGCCTGCCCCCACTGGTGCTCCGACAGCTTCCGAGTGCTCGGGTCTATTTTCTCGCGTGACGTCCTAAAATCTTCAAAACTTTTCATACTAGGATTAGTAAGTATCTGACAACAATCTGCAACCCTAAGCAGCAACGACGACTCGCATACGTTTATCTATTATACATCGACGGTATGAGACGAATCGGCATGGCTGCCAATCCTGTCTTCGGCGATGAATAGACAAAAAACCGTCGAAATCGCTTCGGCGGTTGTTCAAAATGCGAAATAGACCGTTTACGATGCGTCCGCTTGCAACACATGTACTTGCTGTTGCGGATATGGAATACTGATACCTTCGGCATCAAACGTCTCTTTAACTGCTTTTGTAAAATCAAACTTCACAGCCCAGTAATCATCCGCATTGACCCAAGGACGCACCACAAAATCGACGCTGCTATCGCCTAAGTTCGAAACTTCAATCTGCGGAGCCGGATCTTTTAGTACACGCGCGTCAGCCTCGAGTAATTCAAGCATCAGTTGCTTCGTCTTATTCAGATCATCACCATATCCGACACCGACCACCATATCGATGCGACGAGTCGGATGAGCGGAAAGGTTAGTAATCGAACCGCTCATCACCGTTGAGTTCGGCATGATAATTTTAACATTATCCGGAGTTTTCAATTCAGTCGTCAGCAGCCCCACCTCCACAACAACACCCATCTCGCCACCAGCCTTGATGAAATTGCCGACCTTGAAAGGCTTAAATAGAATCAGTAATACTCCAGCAGCGAAGTTCGACAGTGAACCTTGCAGCGCAAGGCCGATCGCCAAGCCCGCGGCTGCCACCACCGCGGCAAATGAAGTCGTCTCTACACCAAGCTTACCAATCGCTGCAATACCAACAAATACCACAATCGCTCCGTAAAGCATACTCGAAAAGAAGCCGATCAGCGTCGCATCCACGTCCTTCTTGATCAAAGCAGCTGCGAACAGTGCTTTCACTTTTTTCGCAATCCATAGCCCTGCGACTAATATTATAATTGCGGCTACGGCTTTAAGTCCGAAATTCGCGATGCTATCGATAATTGAGTCTGCGGCTGATTGTTCTTCCATAATAAGTGTTTGCTGAGTTGATCGGTTTAAATTTAATAATACAGCGGGGTTCTGCATGTTTTCGCTAACTATGACAATCGCTACTCTTCGCGGATACGCAAGTCCCTAACGGAAATTAGTTAGCGAAGTAACGTGTGCTTTGTTGAATCGAACAGACGTTTATTAATTTGAGTAATCGCCCAAGCTGCGTGCTCGGCAACCATCGCGTCGCTCCCAGACTCGACAATCTGCAGCGCTGGCAAGTCCACAGCCGTACCGACATTACCCAGCACCACACAAATATTACGCTGGAAGCGGGGCAGCTTAAGCCGTCGCATTGGCGATCCAATCATACGCTCACTAAATGTCGCCTCATCCCAACCCAGCAACTCTCGAAGCGGCGGCAACTCACGCGGCGAAAACTTCGCTTCCAGGGTCGGCGTGGCCCATTTATTCCACGGGCACACATCTAGACACTCGTCACAGCCGTAGAGTCGATTACCGATCGCGGTACGATACTGCAGTGGAATGGGCCCATCATGCTCAATCGTTAAATACGAGATACACTTAGTCGCATCGAGTTGATAGGGAGCAGTGATCGCCCCCGTTGGACACACATCAATACAACGTGTGCAACTACCGCAGCGATCTTTGACTGGCTCATCGGCCGGTAGGTCGAGCGTCGTCACAATATTTGCCAAAAACGACCAAGTACCCTGCTTCGGCTCGACTAAAATGGTGCTCTTGCCCTGCCAACCAATGCCGGCGGCCGCTGCGATCGGCTTTTCCAGCAGCGGTCCGGTGTCGACATAAGGACGCTGCGCACCACCAAAATCATCGCGCAGGGTGCGACATAACTTCTTCAGGTAGCGCAGCATCATGTTATGATAGTCGTCACCTAGCGCGTATTTGGCGATACGGTAAGGTCGCACTGGGTCCGGCTGATAATAATTCATGCCGAGCACTATGATACTGCGCGCTTCAGGTAACAGCTGCTCGGGGTGCAGACGCCGGTCGTTGTTTCGCTCCATCCACGACATCGTGCCGTGCTGCCCCGCCGCGATCCACTTTCGGTAATAGTCTTCACGCAGTGCCAGCGGCACCTTGGCAACACCGAAGGCATGAAAGCCCAGCGAGTGCGCGGCAGTCTTAATGCGTTGTTTAATAGCAATATTGTCTTCTAACACTAGTCGAAGTATCCCAATGATGAATCGTGAGTCGAGTCCGTACTGACCGAGTGATTAAGCGTCGAGCGCAAGTGCCAATAAATTCCATTTTTCGGCACGCGCAGATCCTAGCCAAAAGTGCGCCAGCACAGTTCAATAATCCTAAATCCAGCAGTCAGAAATGAGAAAAAGGGTAAAGTAATTGTTGATGAATCAGTTACGCTCAAGCGAGCTCTCGCCAAATTGGCGACGATTTTCTTCTCATTTCATGACCGCTGCGGGTTGGGAGGTCTTGCCGCCAATCCTGCGTTCCAAGCGACTTGCAGTGGGGACCACAGCTAAGTGCCTTGCGCCTTGTCTTGGCGGCAAGCCTTCTCAACTGCCACATATAGGATAATGGACTAAATTGGAATCGACCCACGCCATCCGTTTTTCAATTCATAACGGACCAAAAACACCTGCTTGAAATCGAAATCCATCTTGTTTCTATCAGCAGAATCTCTATTCTTAAAAAGTTATGTTTGATTGTTAACGGTACATACGTTGACTAAGCCTATGATCAGAAAAAAATCAGACGACGCTCATCACTGGCGCCTTCTAAGCAAGCAGCTAATAGTTGTGGCACTCATCCTAATGAGTGGATGGCTGACAAGCGCATGGATTTACAATTATCTACGCCAACAATCCGTGGAATTAGATGATATTTATTTCAATGAGCTCATCACTGAATCTGAATTTGCAATCAGCAGCCGCTTCAACAGCTATGTTGACTTACTTCGGGGAGCGGCCAGCTACTATGTCAGTTCAGGTTTCGTCACCCGAGATCAGTGGCGCATTTATGTCGATTTCCTAAAAATTCGGCAAATTTATCCAGGTATCAACGGCATTGGCTTCTGTCTCCCTTTTACTTCGATTGAGCAACACCAACAATTTCAGCAAAAAATCGAGAGTGAGTCTTTGCAGTCTCAGCGAGTGATAAATGTACCAAATGTCATCGCCCCAGAAAACGATGACCCGTTATTAAAACACCTGATCATCACACATATTGAACCACTGGAAATTAACCTTACTGCCCTTGGACTAAAACTTTCTAGCGAGGAGAGCCGCCTGCGTGCTGCATTATTAGCGAGGGACAGCGGCGAGCCAAAAATAACTGCTCGTATCATACTCGTTCAAGACGGTAATGCACGGCCTGGATTCCTGCTGTATGTGCCCGCTTATAAGTCGGGGCAACCCATCACTACCACCGAGGAAAGGAAGCAGGCCTGTGTCGGCTTCGCATACGCGCCTTTTATCACTGAGCTCTTCATAGCTGGAGTACTTGAAGAGCAGATGTCGGAGCAAGTCATCGTTTCGATCTACGATAACGATTCAATTAGTCCGGACGCCTTAGTCTATTCAAATAGCACGAACCGGGAAGCTGAATCGCCATTCGGGGTTGACCAAGTAAGCACCTTAAATATCGGCGACCAAATATTTACGATTACGTGGCAACGAGGGTCGAAATACACGGCAGCGACTTCCGACAATGCCACCATCGCTGCAGTACTGAGCGCTCTGTTTACATGCTTACTGGCATTTGCTGCCTGGAATTATGAATCACTCATTAAAAGTAAGAAAATAATCGAATTAACCACTAATGAACTCACAACAACTAACCAACTCTTAAAATTAGAAATTAACGTTAGGAAGAGTGCCGAGGCGGAAGCTAGTCGATCTGAATTAGCAGCTAGGCAGGCGAGTGAAGCCAAGAGCGATTTCCTAGCGATGATGAGTCACGAGATCCGAACTCCGATGAACAGTGTTATTGGATTTTCACAACTCCTATCCGCCAGTAAACTGACTGCAGAGCAAGTCCTCTGGGCCAGCTACATCCAATCCTCCAGCGGCGCTTTGCTTTGCCTGATCGACGACATTCTTGATTTTTCTAAAATCGAGGCCGGAAAAATGGTGTTCGAGAATATCCCCTTTTCGCTGCAGGAAATTATAGAGGACGTAACTGGCAGCTTTTTTATTCAGGCCTCAGAGAAGAGCATCAGCATAGATGCAAAAATAGACAGAGACATCCCCGAATATGTCTTAGGCGATCCGACTCGCCTCAAACAAATTGTCATTAATTTAGTGAGCAATGGGCTGAAATTCACCGATAAAGGTAGCGTTTCCATTCATCTAGAGTGGCGTGGAGATAAAGATATGGGGACGGCTCGTATTCGCGTGGTTGATACAGGAATCGGCATTGCTCCTGACAAGGTTGATAGTCTTTTTAAAAAATTTACTCAGGCAGACATTTCCACTACCCGAACATATGGTGGCACTGGCCTCGGCTTGTCGATTTGTCAGAGACTGACTAGGTTAATGAATGGAACGATCCGTGCCACGAGTTCCCCTAGTCAAGGCACCACGATGGTCGTCGAAATCCCGTTTAGCGTCTCAAAGGAAGTCATCAATAGTCCAATTCAAGAGGTCACGCCGATAGGCACAAATGAAAGGACTGAGCATCCCGCTAAAATCATGTTGGTTGATGACAACGATCTTAATCGAATACTGGGTTCAACTTTATTAGAGCAAATGGGCTACGAAGTCACTCTGGCAAATAACGGCGCGGAGGCAATCAAACTAATACAGCAGACATTCTATCCGATTATTTTCATGGACTGCAGAATGCCGATAATGGATGGCTTCGATGCAACTCTGGAAATCCGAAAACTCGAAGCAAGCGGCTTGCTAACGGGAGGTCCGGACAAGCAGAGAATTGCGATTATCGCGCTGACTGCTAACGCCTCAAGGGCCGACAAAGAAATGTGTATTCGCGCGGGAATGGACGAGTATATTTGCAAACCCTACCAAGCACACGACTTTCAAAGAGTGCTCAATACTTACCTTTATCAAAGCTGACTTGCAGAAAGCTTATCGCTGGTTTCAAGCTCGCGGCACAGCTATTTTTTTGAAATCCCTCTAAGGCCTGACAAAAAATCAATCCTACCGCCTATTTCAGCTACTAAATAAGAAGATCGCTTGCGTAAATCCCTTTACGCCGCTGTTCTCTTGCGATCGCCTTGTATCGCTCGATTCCTTGCGACCAGAATCACCACTTGAGTCATCTCCTCGAACGAAAAAATATTTAATTCAGCGCTCTTTATAAAAACTCTAGTCACCTATTGATTCAGTTGGCGAAAGCTGAGCGCCATCGCCACTTCGCAAAAATCCACACACCTGCTCACTTCCTTAACTCAAAGACATTATGTCAGTAAATTTCCCAAATCAACGTAGCCAAGCTCCGATCTTCCCAGGGCTGCAAGGCTTCAAAGGCTCACTCGCCCTGCTACTCATTGCGATCGCCGTTTTAACCATCTTTCTAATGGTTAACTTTCGCGTGCAACGGGTATCTGGTACTGAAGTTGGCATTAAGGTCAACAATGTCACCGGCGACATCACCGTCATCGAAAAATCAGGTACCAATATCTACAATGGCCTGCTCAACTCTTTCCACCTGCTTGACATGACTGTGCAGCGTCTGGAAATGGTCGCCGATCCAAATCGTGGCGAACGTAGTAACCGCGACGACCTGCGCATCAAGACTGTCGACGGTTCAGACGTGTTCCTTGATCTCACCATTAACTATCAACTGCGCCGCGACATGGTTGAAGAAACCGTCACCACCTCCGGCCTCGGTGACGCCTATAAATACAAATGGGTACGCGACTATTCGCGATCTGTTTGTCGTGCCGTCTTTGGTGAAATGACCACCGAAGAGTTCTACGACGCCAGCGTGCGAAATCAAAAGGCGCAAACGGCCATGGAAGAGCTCAACAAATTGCTCAAATCCTACGGCATCGAAGTGTCTAGCGTCATTGCAGAAAAATTTAGCTTTCACCCAGAATACGAAGAACGCATCCGCGCTAAAAAGCTCGCCGACCAAGAAGTCGAAGAGCAAATATCCAAAGCCAACGCCGCTCGCCAAAATCAAATTTTCCGCGTCGTCGAAGCCACCAAGAAGAAGGAAGTATTTCTCGCGACCTACTCCGGCGAGATGCAGAAACTGATCGTCGAGGCGACTGCCAATGCCGAACGCGACGTGCTTGATGCTGAAGCCTATGTGATCGATACCCAACTCGGTGCCGATGCTAAATTCTACCAGCGAGACAAAAACTCGCAGGGGATTTTGGTCAAAGCCAAAGCCGAAGGCGAAGCGCTCACGGCACTCGCGAATGCTTACCAAGGAATTGGCGGCATGAACTTAGTTCGTCGTGCCTATGCCAGCAAAGTCGGTAATATGAAAATTACCGGACAACCCTTCACAATTGAAAGTAAAACCGAACGCCTCAGCTATAAGGACGAAGCTGCCGTGACCAAAAGGAAGCCCGCCACGAAGTAAGCCACTGCCATACGGATACACACTATTATGAAATTTATAAAACTGCTCTCCACTCTGATCATACTCGCCGCAGTCAGCGTCTTTGTTGCCGCCAACTTCCTTTTTATTAAAATCGATCTCGGCGAGACGGGTGTACGCACCCAACAATATGCCATCTTTGGTTCAAAGGGCGTGGTCCCGGAGGACTTCGGTCCAGGCTGGCATCGCAATCTACCGCTACTCGATACTTGGAAAATCTTCGACTCGACGGTGCAAACCACTGAGTTCACCACAGAGCAAGAGCGTCGAGAGACTAAGAAAATCTATAGCTTTCTATCCTCGACTTCGCAGCGCTACCTCGATGCCTCCTTATCGGGCAGCACTGGCCAAGTTGAACTTAAGTCGAAAGACGGTTACACCGTGCGCCTAGACGTCACAGTAAAATACCGTGTCAGCCCCAACGAAGTGTACCAGCTCTACCAAGAGCTCGGCTCCGAAACTCGCTATAAAGGGATCGTCCGCGATCAGGTACAAAAGACCATTCGCGATATCTTTGGCACCATGCTCACCGAACAATTCTACGATCCTGAAGTACGCCGAATCAAAACAGTTGAAGCCACGAAAGACCTCAAAGGCGAACTTGCCGACAGTAGCATCGACCTGATTGACATACTAATTCGCGACATTGCCTTCGATCCCTCTTATGAGCGTAAAATTCTAGACAAGAAACTCGCCGACCAAGATGTCGAGCTCAACAAGTCCCGCGCCTTGGCCGAAGATAAAAAGGGTGAGACCAATCGTATTGCCGCCGAAACCGAAGCCAAAGTCCGCGTCATTGAGCAAGAGCTCATTGCTAAGAAGCTTACAATGAAAGCCGACACCGATAAAGAGATCGCTCAGCTCAACGCGGATGCTCGACTCACCGCTGCGAAACTCAAGGCCGACGCCGATCTGTACCAAGCCGAGTCCGAAGCCAAAGGTACGCTACTAGAGAAAGAAGCCTCTGCAGAAGGCGAACGCCTCAAAGCCACCGCACTCAACACTCCAGGCGGCGAGAACCTAGTTGCTTTCGAAATCGTCGAGCAACTCAACCTCGGTGAAATCACCGTATCGACGCAGAGCAATGACTTCTTAGACGTCGCATCCGTCCTCGAAAAAGTTGGCGCTAGTGCCGAGTAGTTTCAACTCATTCATTTTAACAGAAAGGCGATTGGTATCTAATACCAATCGCCTTTTTTGTGAATCGCGGGGCAAAATAAACAAAGGAGCGAGGACGACTCGCCCTCGTTTACATTCACACACGCCCAAGGTAGACGAGTCGTCCATTCTCCACTGTTTGGCAACAACACCAACAAACGCACTGCCAAGCTGCTCAATCAAGACCCTGTCAATACTAAGCGCGCGGGTGTGCTTGCTTGTGCGCCTCTTTGAGTCGGGCAATCGACACATGAGTATAAATCTGAGTGGTCGATAAATTTGCGTGTCCCAGCAATTCCTGCACCGTGCGTAGGTCCGCACCATTATCCAGCATGTGCGTGGCGAAGGAGTGGCGTAGCTTATGCGGCGTCATATCCAACGGAAGTTCTGCAGCAGCGAGATGCGTCTTTAAGAGTTTCTGTACCTGGCGAGGATCCATGCGCCGACCGTTACGCTGGCACACCACTGCTACATTCAATTCTGCCGATAGCTTAAATCGATCAATAAACAAACCGAGGCAGCGCGTCGCCACTGGCCCTAGTGGGCAAAGCCGCTCTTTCCGCCCCTTGCCCAGGACACGTGCCACGCCCTGCTCCAAATCGATCTGACCATGATTGAGCCCACAGAGTTCACTCACACGTAAACCGCCACCATACAGCAGCTCTAGAATCAGCGCATCGCGAAAGGCCTCGAATTCGCCGATTTTGCCCTCTTGCCACAATAGAATTGGAGCATTCAGTAAGGCCCGCATTTGTGACTCGGATAAGAACTTCGGAAGTGGCTTACTTAACTTCGGGAGCGTCACGCCAGTAAACGGATTCGATTCTGCTAAGCCTTGCTTACGCAGGTATAAATAAAATGCACGCAGCCCCGACACATGATTATGCAGCGTGCGACGCGCCAACCTTCGCCCCTCTTCAATTAAATACGATCGGACATCCAACGGTCGCACCGCGGTAAAATCGTCATGCCATTCCCCCCGCCCTTGCATCCATCGCATAAATTGCTCAACCGCAGCGCGATAATTACGAACCGTATACGCGGAGACACGCCGTTCCAATCCGAGGTGATCACAAAAATCATTCAGCACAGGTATACTCGAAGTCGGTTTAGATTCGGCCATGAGACCAACAATCTAGCCCTTCCTGCGTCGGAGAAGCGACACTCTTGTTGCTTTTTTATCACTCATCATCGAACTAATGAAAGAGCGGCGACAGCTGTAGGAGTACGGGCGACTCATCCACTCCTTAGAATTAAACACCGAAGCGACAGGCGTGGCCCTTCCACGCAGATCTATTTGCCTAGGTCGAAACGCTCGATCACTTCTTCAGCCAAGTAGCGGTAGGCATTGGCACCAGTGCTGTTTGGATCATACTCGAAAATTGATTGCCCAAAACTCGGCGCTTCACTCAAACGAATCGAGCGAGGAATCATCGATCGAAATACCTTCTCGTCGAAGTGATTACGCACCTCACCGACGACTTGCTGAGAGAGATTAGTGCGTTGATCAAACATCGTCATCAAAATACCACCCAGCGCCAAATCGTCGTTCACGCCGGCATCGCGCAGTTTATCCACTACCTTCAAAATTTGCCCGAGGCCTTCCATCGCCAGATACTCACACTGTAAGGCGATCAACAGATAATCCGCCGCAGCTAAACTATTCATCGAGAGCATTCCTAGCGCAGGTGGACAGTCCAAAATAATCGCATCGTAGTCGCCTGACTCCCGTAGCGGAGCTAAGCATTCACGTAATTGCACCAAATAATTGTCATGCTGAATTAGCTCGATTTCGATCGCTGCCATATCGACTTCGGACGGAATCATAAACAAATTATCACTCGCTCCGACTGGCTGAACTTTCTCAAGCGCAGTGCCTTCCCCACAAAGCGGCCCATACAAACTACCGCCCTCCAACTTCTCAACGCCCAAACCACTGGTCGCGTTTGCCTGCGGATCTAAGTCCACTAGAACCGTCCGGACGCCCATCTCCGCGAGCGCATAACTCAGATTGATCGCGGTCGTCGTCTTACCGACACCACCCTTTTGATTCGCAATTGTAAAAACCATGGCACACATGCTAACAGTGATAGCCGACGCTTTGTTTGCGTCGAGCAGAAAGGCAACACGCAGTAAAATCTGACCTGATCGACCCTTAATCTTGCGATTGAGTAAAACTCCACCTGCATTTCAGTCTTCAAATCCAATCATGTCGCTGTATACTTCCGTTCGCCATCGTGTTTCTGATCACCGGCTGCAGCAGTGCCCCACGCAGACTCAAAGATTTCACTAGCGACGGATGCACCCTCCTCCCTGAACGTTCACTCATCACAAGCAAGGATTGGTGCGACTGCTGCCTCAAGCACGGCATCGGCTATTGGCAGGGCGACACCGAGAAGCAGCGACTGAGCTCTAATGCTCAACATTGGCGCTACAGCAGAATTAGCCAATCAGCCCAAATCGACGATCTAGGTTTGCATGCGCCCAAAGGAACCGCACACTGCGCAGCTTAATTTTTCATCTCAACACATCCAGAAATATTATGACTGAAACAAAATCCGTCAAAAAAGTCGCCCTGCTCACCGCGGGAGGCCTCGCGCCCTGCCTGTCTTCCGCAGTCGGTGGACTGATCGAACGCTACACTGAGCTGTATCCCGATATCGAAATCATTTGCTATCGAAGCGGCTACAAAGGCCTGCTACTAGGCGACAGTATTCAGGTCACTGAAGAGATCCGTGCCAACGCAGGCACCCTGCACGATCACGGCGGCAGCCCAATCGGCAACAGCCGCGTCAAGCTCACCAACGTCAAAGACTGCATCAAACGCGGACTCGTTAAAGACGGCGAAGATCCACTCAAGGTCGCAGCTGACCAACTCACAAAGGATAATGTCGACGTGCTCCACACCATCGGTGGCGACGACACCAACACCACCGCAGCCGATCTCGCCGCATTCCTTGCTGAGAATGACTACGCACTGACCGTCGTCGGTCTGCCAAAGACGATCGACAACGACGTCTTTCCGATCGCACAAAGCCTCGGTGCATGGACTGCTGCCGAAGAAGGTGCCAAGTATTTTGAGAACGTTGTCGCCGAGCATAACGCCAATCCGCGCATGCTCATCATCCACGAAGTGATGGGGCGCAACTGCGGTTGGCTAACCGCAGCCACTGCCGATACTTATCGTAAACGCCTCGATCGCCTCGAATGGGCTGAAACGATTGGCCTCAGCGCGATTCGCAAAGATGTGCACGCGATCTTCATCCCGGAAATGGACGTTGATATTAAGGCCGAAGCAGCACGCCTGAAAGCAATTATGGATGAGCACGACAACGTAAACATTTTCATCTCCGAAGGTGCCGGCGTCGAAACCATCATCAAAGAAATGGAAGCAGCCGGCGAAGCAGTGCCTCGCGATGCCTTCGGCCACGTCAAGCTCGATGCCGTCAATCCTGGCAAATGGTTTGGTGAGCAATTCGCCAAGATGCTCGACGCCGAGAAAGTGCTCGTACAAAAGAGTGGCTATTTCGCACGCGCTGCACCTGCCAACAAAGATGACCTCCGCCTAATTAAGAGCTGCACCGACCTCGCAGTCGATTGCGCAGTCGTCGGCGAGAGCGGCGTTATTGGCCACGACGACGACGATCGTAATATTCTCCGCGCCATTGAGTTCCCGCGCATCGCAGGCGGCAAGCCATTCAACATCGACAGCCCATGGTTCGAAGAGCTACTCGCTGCGATTGGGCAGACCAAAGGCGCAAACATCGCACAAGCAGGCCACTAATAAGCGAATTCAATCGAACCGCACGATTTTCGAAGCCGGGACTCACACACGAGTCTCGGCTTTTTCATGGTCAGATTGCCGAATCTAGTGAAGGTAGCTCCCCTGTCGACCCGACTTCAGCAGTGATTCCAGCTGCCACAGCTCAAGATCTGAAACAGCAATCAAACAGACCAAATCAAGATTTCTAAACATTAACACAGATAAATCCAATATATATAAGCAAAAAACCTTGCGCCTGCGCCTTGATCGTTTGCTTTGTAGAGACAATATTTCTAAAAATTCGAACAATTAGTGAGCGAATTAAACATACTCCTGACGTCATATTGAACCCCACTGCAACAACTATGAGCCACACAGAAAAACCAGCTATTATACCTAAGCAGTATCTGCTTTCATTTATCCTTACCACTTGCTGCTTCTCCCTCTGGGGATTCGCCAATGACTTTACCAATCCTTTGGTGAAGGTATTTGAACAAGTATTTATCATTACCACCTCGCAAGCCTCTTGGCTGCAGTTCGCCTTTTACACGGGCTACTTCTGCATGGCGATTCCGGCAGTGATGTTCATCCGCAAGTTTTCTTACAAATCCGCCATCATGCTCGGCCTTGCGCTCTACGCCGGCGGCGCATTAATCACGATTCCAGCGAGTATAACCGCACAGTTCGCACTCTTCTGTCTGGCGTCCTACGTGATCACCTACGGCCTCGCCTTCCTTGAGACTGCTTGTAATCCCTACATCCTCGCGATGGGGCCAACAGAAACTGCAACTCAGCGACTCAACTTGGCACAATCTTTCAACCCGATCGGCTCGCTCACAGGGATGGCCGTTGCCTCACTAATCTTGGCACCCAGCCTCGAAGTGACCAAATTACGCACACAAATCGAAGAGCAAGCCCCCGCGCAGATTCAATATCTCGTCACTGGCGCAGAGAACTTACCCGCAGGCGCAGTCATCGAAGAAGGCGGCGAAACTGCCACACTCAAGGACGGCGCATCTGTCACCGTTTACAGCGATGGCATTCCCGATTTCCAAACAGTATCTGGCGCACTAGGCGGAGCCGTTCCCAACGTAATGAAGGCACTGCGCGCCAACGAGCCTGAGGCGTTTAATACGCTTCAGCAAACCGATCTCGCCAACGTGCGTGGTCCTTACATGGTCATAGCTGCTGTGGTTTCCACCTTCTTCGTCATCTTTGCATTTACGAAGATGCCGACCTTTAAGCAGGAACAAAAAGACGCGCCGTTCTTCCAGATTGCCAAGCATCTGCTCAGCCGAGCACGATTCGTCGAGGGCGTGCTAGCGCAGCTCTTTTACGTTGGCGCACAAATCATGTGTTGGACATTTATCATCCACTACGGAATGGAGCAAGTAGGCCTGAGCCTCTCCGAAGCACAAGGCTACAATATCGTCGCAATGATAATCTTCCTCACCAGCCGCTTTATTTGCACATTTTTAATGCGTTACCTGCGCCCAAGCATCATGCTATTGGTCTTCGCTATCGGTGGCTTCGGCTTCACCGTCGGCGCGATCTACTTGCCTGGTCAATCTGGCCTCATCTCTCTTGTGATGGTCTCCGCATGTATGTCACTAATGTTCCCTACCATCTACGGCATCGCGCTGAATGGCTTGAAGCTTGAAGAAGCCAAGCTTGGTTCGGCTTTTCTCATCATGTCAATTGTGGGGGGCGCAGTACTCACCAAACTGCAAGGCGGCATGATCACCGACTACGGCGTACGCACCTCATTTTGGTTGCCCGCGGGTTGCTTTATCATGATCGCGCTTTACGGTCTGCGCTGCTATCTCGCACACGATAAGAATTACAACGACGCAGCCGCGTAGTCACTCATTCTAGCATTTACCACAAACGGGCACCTCCATTGAGGGGCCCGTTTTTTGTGTTCATAGCTCTGCGCGCTCAACAGCAAGGCCATCGGAATTGACACAAAATCCCTCACAGCCTAAGACAGGCAGATAACACCCGAACCAGAGCGCTGACAGGTGACACTGCGCAACAAATACTCCCTAAGTAATGAAGGCTTTCGCATGGCAATGATCCAAAAAAAGAGGCATGCCAGAGCCTGACCACCTTGCTCAGTTCGTCACTTCGAACACTCCTGCAGTGTCCGCAATTAACGGTTCAGCTTGATTTGACCCATTTCTCCACGCGGCAATTAAATCCACCTAGATCAACTAAATGGCGCTCTTGCAATTTCAAGGATGGCACGGGGCTGTCTAGCTTGAGCGGATTGATAAAGACCAGACGCCCGCCTGGGCACAATGCTTCGGCAGCGACTCGGTAAAAACTTGAAATCAAACCTGGCAAATCGTCGACACGCACGCGACGGCCCAAAGGCGGATTCGCGATAATGAGACTAATGCTAGCTGGAGCGATGTTGGTGATCTCTCGATAGTTCAGAAAGTCACAACGATGAATGGCCAGTGCTTCACCACCTTGACACGCAGACTCTAAATTGAGCCGCGCGACCGCGACTGCTTTTTTATCAATATCAGAAGCGATGATCGTCTTGACCTCGCCCAACAGCGAACGCTCGATCAGCTCCAGGCCAGAGCCACAAAAAGGATCCCACACCACATCCTGGGACTCCGCCCCAGCCAAGCGAGCCATCGCGGCAGCCAACTGCGGGTGGGTGGATGCCGGCACGTCGTCGACTCGATAAGCAAAGCGAGGATCGGGCAGCACACGGGGACTCAACTCGACAGAGAGGCCGACCTTCTCGGGGTAAACCTCGATCGCCCAAGGTGCTTGCCGTGCGTCATTCAGTAGCTCGGGGCAAAGCGCAAACGCCTGATTCACTACGGCTTGCGCTTTACTCGGAGTCACCTTCTGGCGGATAAAATCCAAACGATAACGCGGCTGGCCTGCGGTGAGTTTAGTGCATAAGCGTTGACTTCGTTTCGAGGCAATGAGCTTGGCTAGGGCGGCAACGTCGTTGGCAGTATCTTTGGCGCTGCCCAACACAAAGTTAACCGACCCGAAGGTGCGTAGTTGGTACAGTTCTCCCAGCGTAAATGCCTTGTCCGCAGCAATCGCGACACAGCCGGGACTGACTCTGAGTATTTTAAAACGTTCCCTGAGCGTCGGGTGCGCCAACAGTTCATCCCGAACAAAAGGCTCCATACCACGACGCGTGCGGAGGTGAATGCGTAAGCCCCGAGCATCTCGAATTTTAACGTTCAGCAACACTTTGGTCGACGGGTCATTACGCGCCAATTGCGCCTTAATTTTTTGCTCGGTTTGCTGCAGAGTCTCACTGCTATTCTCTAAATGCGCCAATTTGTCTAAAGTCGCCTCACCGCCAATTTTATCCAAGGTCCGGCTGAGATGAGCCACCTCGCGTGGCTCAGTCGAGTGCCCCAACAACCCCAGCAAGGCGACCTCGCTCTCCTTTTTTCCACCAAGTTTGGGCAGCGCGACCATCGCATAACGACGCACTTTTTCTTGTCGATCTTCTAACAGTCTTATCAACCATTGCTGGGTTTGCTTTCGTTGCTCCTTAGTCCCCTTCTCCAACGCCACCACTCCTAAAGCGCGCACTAAACCAACACGCGCTAAGCGGTAATCAGCCGTACCAGCATCAAACAAGGGCGCCTCATGCAGCCACAAAGCATCCCAAGACTGTGCGCGTAACTGCTTGTAGACTTCTTTGTCTGAATTGAGAGAGTTTTTGTTGTTCATAAAAATGTGGCGAGTGCGCAGCAACCCCTGCTGGGCAAAACGAAGGGTGAACGTCTAATTTTGAGCAATGCAAAGGACAACTGAAAAGAGACATGAGGTCAAATAAGGGAATACAGCCCCTCATCCGCGCTTGGCGTGCAAGCACTCAATCGCATGACTCGGCACTTGCGTCTACGACTACGCCGCAGTCAAGCTCACTGGATATGAAAGATGTTGAAATTAGCCGCGAGCCCATTGAGCTCCACAAACTCCTAAAGTTCGAGGGTCTCGCCGCCAGTGGTGGTGAGGCAAAGGCAATGATCACGGCAGGCAAGGTCTTGTTAAACGGAACGGTGGAAACACAAAAGCGCAAAAAACTCGTATCAGGCGACTGCATCGAAATCGGTGAAACGAAGCTCACGCTGCGACTGATCGAAACGCCCGATCAGCCTTAGCCAGTCACACGCATGAGCACCTTTAAAGAACTCGGGCTCTGCGACAGTCGCATCCAAGCACTATCGCGACAGCAAATCACCGTGCCCACAGATATTCAAATAGAGGGCTACCCAATCGTCCGCAATCAACAGGACATCTGGCTCAGCGCGCCCACTGGTAGCGGTAAAACACTCGCCTATTTGCTACCCCTACTCGCTGGCATCGATTTGAGCAGCACCGAGCTGCAAGTCGCAATTTTATCGCCGACTCAAGAACTTGCGGTGCAAATCCACGATTGTATCCGCGCGCTCGAATCGAGCACCACCTCGAGCGTTCGCAGTCAGCTTTTGATCGGCAACGCATCGGCGCTGCGGCAAAAGGAGAAGCTCAAAAAGAAGCCGCATCTCGTCGTCGGTACCCTGGGTCGCATGCTTGAATTGGGGCGCACGCGTAAACTCAAACTACACCTGTGCCGCAGCGTGGTGATCGACGAGGCCGATAACTTGCTAGCCGATGACAGAATCGCAGACGTCGAAGCCTTTATCAAAATGACGCCACGCGACCGACAATTAATTTTCACCTCTGCGACCCACAAAGGAGGCGCCTTCGGCATCGCCGAATCGATCGGCACAGACGTGCAGTGGCGCGCCGCACGATCCTCGCAAATACAGACACCTACCATTGAGCACCGCTACGTCGAGACACGCTATCATAACAAAGGCAGGATCTTACAGCAACTGCTGCAGTCGCTCACTCCCGAACGGGCCATCGTATTCGTCCACCGTAACGTCAGCGCCGAAGCGCTTAGCGACGAACTATCCCGGCGACATCCACAGCTCGCTGTCATCCATGGTAACTTAAGTAAATTTGAGCGACAAAATGCACTCGACTGCTTCCGCAGCGGCGAAATCAAAGTGCTCATCGCTTCCGATGTCGCCGCCAGAGGATTGGACATCCAGGGCGTCACACATATTTTCAACGTTGATCTACCGTCGAGCTCCGACGATTACATCCATCGCGTCGGTCGAACAGGCCGGATGGGTGCCAGCGGTCACGCACTCTCGCTCGCCAGTGAAGACGAAATGAAGTTGATCCACCGCTACGAACGCGACCTCAACATCCGCATCGAACGGCTTAGACTCGATTATTAGAAGCTAAAAAGAGACTCTTAATGTTGACCGAGTCAGCAAGGGGCATTGCTTCAAGCGAGATCTGACACTCCGTTTTAACGCGCACCAACAATCAAGCTCCACCACCCGACCGAATGACGACTACTTTACAACATGCTATGCTCGGCGCACTGGTGGCCGATGCAGTCGCCATGCCCGTGCATTGGTATTACGATACGCGCGGACTCGACCAAGACTATCCAGCACTGGAAGGCTATGCCGCAGCCAAGAATCCACACTCCGGCAGCATTCTCTGGCGGTCAAAATATAAGCCACGCAACCAACGCGGTGATATCCTCCATGACCAAGCCCAATACTGGGGCCAACGCGGCATTCACTACCATCAGTTCCTCAAAGCTGGAGAAAACACGATCAACTTTAAATTGAGTGTAGAGTTGTATCAACTGATCCGCGAAAATAGCAGCTACGACGCCGAGCAATGGCTGCAGCACTACATCGATCGAATGCTCGAGCCTGGCTGGCATCACGATACTTACCTAGAAGAATATCACCGCGCATTTTTCGACAATTACGCACAAGGCAAAGCACCTTTGAATTGCGGGATTGACGACCTACACATCGGCGGCCTAAGCCACGTGCCCGCACTACTCGCGGCGCTCGAACACATTCGCGTCACAGAGCTAGACGCAAAAATCGCCACCGCAACTCAGCACGTACAACTAACCCACCGCAATCAACACGTTGTACGAGCAACTGAAGCACTCTGCCGCATTCTTGCCGCGGTGCAGAATGGCAACGACCTGCGCACTGCAATTGCCCAACATGGCTGCGCATGGGCCACTCCTAGCCAATTCGATACATGGTCTCTATTCGAAGATCGTGCAGTCATCGGCAAGCACTTAAGCATGGCGTGCTATTTACCAGAGTCATTCACCGCGAGCCTCTATCTATGCTGGAAATACGCCGACAACTTTAGCGCAGGCGTGCTGGCAAATGCACATTGCGGCGGAGATAATTGCCATCGGGGTGTCGTCGTCGGTTCACTCTTAGCCGCGGCCAACGGAATTGACGCGCATTGGCTAAAAGGGCTGCAGGCAGTCAACGATCTGGACCTGAGTCCGACATAGCCACGGCTTAGCCTAAACTCCGCTGGCCAAGCAAACCCTAGAGCTTCTGTCTTTGGTCGATTGTGATCTTGCGCCCTTTCCGTTCGCCATGCCGCGGCACAGCGAATCGTGAGTAATTACTATTGTTAAGTTAAAAATAAATCCAATTAACAATTGAATTTAATCTAAAAACACGATTTGGATGCATAGATGGACTACAAAAAATCCGCCTCCCTGACTCTTCTCATGCTCACACTTTCTAGTGCAGTGATTGCGCAGAACGTGCCGACACTCGTGCCAGAGGACACCACAGACAGCGCCGTCACGCTGCCTACACTCGTAGTCAGCGGCCAAGAGGTCGCCAATTTGCGCCCAGTTACGACCTATGCCTCTCCGGTCTCCAACCTCGAATTTAACCCGCGCATCGACTTCCAGTCACGCAACATGGCCGAAGCGCAGGGCGATGTAACGATCCGCGGCGGTATTTTTGAAAACACCGGCTTCCGCGTTGGTAGCGCGACGCTGATCGATCCACAAACGGGGCACTACTCCGCCGAATTACCAATTGCCCCGGAAATGCTCACCGCCCCCGAAGTACTCGTCGCGGGCGACAATGCACTGTATGGGTTTAACAGCACGGTCGGCACCATTAGCTACGGCTGGAGCCAAATCCAAAATGGCGGTAGCGCGACGATTGGCGGCGGCGACCACGACCTTAACTTTCAACGCCTGCATCACGCCGTGACTGGTAAATTCGCCAATACCGAAGACTGGAGCTGGGGCGCTGAAGTTGAAACCTCCCGTTCGGAAAGCGACGGCACGATCAAACACGG
>JAQXBA010000121.1 GCA_029252625.1 Opitutia bacterium
GGGTATTCTGAACAAAGGTTTTGATGTCCGTCATGTCAGTGCGCTCCATGTACCAGCAAAAGCTGTGATCGCGCGTCGCAGTGGACTCGCCGTTGAGCAAGGGCAGGAAACTGATGCCATCTTTCTCGGTGGCCTCTTTTGGGACGATCGAAATACCCGCCAAATCGATAAGGGTCGTATAGACATCACTGAAATCAATTAAGCCCTCCATTCGGAGACCCGCTGGCACGGTGCCAGGCCAGATCGCAAAGAAAGGCACATGCGTGGCGTCCACTGTCATCTTGCCCTTCGCACCCTTCACCGATACGCCGCCCTGCAGGCTGATGATTCTGTGGTCGGTGCCGTTGTCCGGGGTAAAGATGACTAAGGTATTACCTGCCAGGCCTTCATCCCTAACAAAATCGACGAGTTCGCCGACAAGCTTGTCAAGATAAGTGACCATATCACCGAAATAACGTGTATCGTTGAACCATGGGTCACGATCTGAATCCCAGTCTGGCGAATCCGGGGTCGGCTGGAAAGGGTAATGCGGCAAGATTACTGGATCGTAGAGGAAGAACGGCTCATCCTGATGACGGTTGATGAAATCCTTGGCAAATGCCTGCTGCAGGTCGGAATCATATTGTCCGCGAAAATCCTCCGTCTTGCCATTAGTCAAAAGTGTCGGACTGACATCGCGTTCGTTTTGAGCGCCGCAAATGTTCCAAAGGCAATGTTCATCAAAGCCGAACTCATAGATGGTTTCTGAAGTGCCCCCCAGCTGCCATTTCCCAACAATCGCAGTGCGGTATCCTGCATTTCTGAATGCATGCCCGAAGGTATCCTAGCTACGATCCAGCGTGGCGAAACGGATGTAGTTTCGCACATTATATTTGCCTGTCATGATCTGCACTCGCGAAGGCGTGCAAATCGGCTGGGAGTGGGCGTTAGAAAACCACACACCCTCTTGCGCCAGTTGGCTCAGGCGTGGGGTATGGTAAGACTCACCGCCATAATTTTCGATGCACTCCTGCCCCAGGTCATCCGCCATGATCAGGATGACATTGGGCTGCGGATCCTTGGCCGTAGCTGATAGCCAAGCCACTAAGGGCCAAAATTAGAATGATCCTCATTCACATTTTGTTAGTGAATTAAGCTTAAGGTGCTGGCTCAACATTGAGCTCCATACGTGCCTGCACTGGAGGATTAAAACCATCGGATACACTGACGATCACAACATTCTCCCCCAAATAATCGGCGGGCGGAGTGCCATCGAATCGACCATACTCTTTGTTGGCCAACTTGATCCAACTTGGACCAGATACCATGGAATACATCAAACGATCACCGTCTGCATCCGAAGCACGCCAATTTACATAGATCTGTAGCGCTTGCCCAACAACGGCACCCTTCTGCTGAAAGGTTCGACTTTTCCACTTGGGCGGGCTGTTATCGCCGACGACACCTGCCGCAGCTCTAATCGCAGGCTCCAGCGACAAAATTTCATCGCGGTGCTCTTTCAGCCGGCGCGACATCCTATCGATGACTTCGGCATATTCTGGATTGTTCGCAACATTTAGATTTTCGTCCGGATCTCGAGAATGGTCATAAAGCATCTGAGCACCATTGCCCCACTCTGCATAGTGATAGCCCTCCATTTTGACCGCATCTCCTGAGTGGTAGCGGCTAAATACAGCATCCTTAATCGAAGTCGAAGCATCCTCTAGGATCGGC
>JAQXBA010000128.1 GCA_029252625.1 Opitutia bacterium
CCGGTGGTCACACCGCCGGTGACAGATGGCTTACTTAGTAGCTCTGAGTGGCAGAATAGCCGCATCGAGTTACAGTCCGGGCAATTTAGTGCGGAATATGACGTGGTGCCGAACGTATCCAATATGAATGGTACCACGGGCCTTTCATTCGGTAATGCTGCAACCTGGGATGATTTGGCAGTGATCGTCGGCTTTAGTGAAGCGGGGGAATTAAATGTACGAAATGGCGGGGTCTATACCGCAGATACTGTAGTACCGTACAGCGCCGGAACTAGTTACCACTTTAGAATCGTCGGAGATATCGCTGCGCATACCTATAGCGTCTATGTCACCGAAGGCGCTGGCACCGAGATTCAATTAGCCAACAATTATGCCTTCCGCAACAGCCAGGCCGCTGTCTCCAGTCTGGATACTCTGGCGCTCGTCGCGGTCACCGGCAGCCATACCGTGTCTAATTTTACGATTAGTGCAGCTGTCGCGGAGGATACCATCTCACCGAGTGTGCCGGTTGGATTAAGCGCCAGCGCAGTATCCACCACGCAGATCAATCTGACTTGGACCGCATCCAGTGATGCGGTTGGGGTCGCGGGCTATACAATATATCGAGAGGGGGTCGAGATCGGCAGCCCTGATACTACTAGCTATAGCGATGTCGGGCTGAGTGCCTCCAGTAGTTATACATACAGTCTAGCAGCCTATGATGCTGCCGGTAACTACAGCAGTCAGTCTGCGCTCGTCACTGCGACCACAGCGCCAGAGGTCGATACCGACAACCTGCCAGATGCATGGGAGATCCAATATTTTGGCGGCATCAACGCAGTCAACGGCGGCGAGGCGGACGACTTCGATGGCGACGGGATTAGTAATTATGACGAGTGGCTGGCTGGAACCGATCCCAGCAATGCAACTGATTTGTTGGAGCTGAAGCCAGTTTTCGGGGTGTCCTGGACGAGCGTACGCGACCGTTCCTATGAGATTGATTACAGTGATAATAATTGGAAAACATTCATCACCAGCGAAACCTTGCTTGGGGGAGGGGGACCGATGGTCTGGATCGATCCGAGCGATGGAAACCTTATTCACCAACGGCAATATCGTGTCCAAATAGTGACACAGTAACAGCAGACTTCTTAAAAAATGATATATAAAATTACAGTTCTTTGCCTGCTGACACTCAGCTCAACTTTTAGCACTCAGAGTAGTGCTCGTGTGGAGCTGGGGCGAGTCGGGAGTCATCAAGTGCGGATCTCAGATCCCAGCACTCGCTCGCAATTAGTCAGTGTGCCTTTCCTTAAGTCGCCGATTTCACGGGGCCGATTGGACGGTATCGATGCATCTAATTTCCAAGATGCGCAAGGGGCGTTTGCGGGAGTTGATAATCAGTTTACTTATATTCTACGGGTGGCCGACGGCAGCGCTGCCGGCGCTTGGTTTTTTTTGGGTGCAGCGAGTGCCAACGGCACCTCGGTTGAAGTGCTGGATGATGGTTTTGCTGGCATGTTGAGTGATCTGCAGGGCAACGAATCATTTTCCGTCCATGCACTCTACACAATCAATGAACTCTTCCCTGAAGATGGTATCTTTCTACCTGCGGGTGATATTGATTTCAACGCAATGCAGCTTCACTTCTACGATGGCCGGGAGTTTAAGAAATTCTGGCTATCAAACTCGACGATAACGGAGCATGTTGGATGGACCACTGCCGAAGGCGGCGAACTTGCTTACGCTGGCGAGACTGCGATCCTGCCAAGGACTAGCTTTTTGGTCCTTGATCCAAGGCCTAGTGCCAGCGTGAATATCCGAATTCAAGGTAATATTTTGGATACGCCGCTTAATGTACCGATGTATCCTGGTTACAACTTCGTTTCTTCTAACTACAACAAGCGCTTCGACGGCAATGATGTGCGGATGCTAGACGATATGGGGCTCAAGGAGAGCGGTTTCAAGCCCAGTCTGATTCCGGGGCAGGGCGATCAAGTGTTCGCATATAATGCCGAAACCAGCCGGTTTGGTCAGAGCTTTTATCTCGATGCGACCACTGGCGGATTTAATGCACCTTCAGATTTCCGACCGGGCGCTGGCTTTATTGTCTTCAATTCAGGCGAAGCGTACTTGTGGAGTCCTATCAGGTAGGTACCTATGTATACAACAGATACTATTTAACAAAATTATAAATATGAAAAGAAATATACTCATTCTATTTTTGGCATTTTACTCCGTGGTCGCTTATGCGAATCTAGATTGGGGCGGTGGGCAAACTAACTTTATCAGTGAATCAGGCCTAGCGCTGGATCGTGATTCTGGTTACGCGGTGCTGATCTCTGTGCGTGCCGGGCAGTTAATCGATTTTGAGACCTTTGTCGCAGATGCGCCGATCGATCTCGTCACACCTGGTGCTATTTTGAGTGAAGGCATGAGTGTGAATTACGTCCTTGCTGCGAGTCGTGAATTTTACTCGGGCTACCTTCTCAATAGTGCGATCCCTGACCTGTTGCTAGATGAACAACAATTGCTCGGTGTCGCCCCTGGAGAGGATTTGTATGTGATCGTTTGGGATGCAAATACCTTTGCGGATGGCTTGCCGACTGATGATAGTTATTTCACCGTCCTGCCACTCTATCTGGAGGGCAATAGTAATAGTCTGCAGGCACAGACTTCCAGTGGTGTGGTTTCGTTTTTCTCGGATCTGGTCTATCCAGATCAACTTCTACAGTCACAGGGTCTGCAGTTGCTGGCTCACTACGCGGGCTTTAATACCTATTCAAATTTCGCAGGATGGGCTGAATCGAGTTACTCTATTGCCGATGGATCTGTCGAAGCGGTTAAATATGATGATTCGAATGGCAACGGTCGCAGTAATTTGGAGGAGTATGCGTTCGCGGTACCACCGACAATGAATCGTAGCTATAATGCCAGTTCTGGCGAGGCGGGCAGCGCAGGTGTTCCGATTCTTTATCAAGCCGAACTGTATGTTCAACTACGAGCAAGTGATCCACTGCTGGCTTATTCGTTAGAGATTTCGAATGATTTGAAAGCTTGGAAGCGCTGTGCGTTGGCATTTTTTAATAACCAGTGGTCCTGTGCAGATGAGGCGCTTGAGGTCACTTCATCGGTCTACCAAGGAAAAGGCGTTTGGTCGATCGCGGTGGTTAACCATCAGGCAGTTCAAAGCGCTTCATTCTTTAGGTTTTCGGTCCTCGACAGCCAGATCTGATCGTGCATCAGGCATGCGCACACCGCCATTGCCTGCATCATCGAATAAGGGTTCACCTCGCTTAAGCAAATTGCGTAGGGTCACCCGCATGCGATCACTAGGTCGCAGCTTCAGCGCAAACTCGGTGGATCAGTGCGCCGTAACCCACTTAGCGGAGCCGTCTGTGTTTCTCGGATTATAATCGTTGCACGCTCACTAAATTATTGCAGTCAACGACTTAGGTCGAATTTAAGCGTTTTGCGCGGCATCGCCAGACAGTCTCGATGGTGTCGTATAAAGGCAATTTTGCCGTCGTTGCAAAATTATGCCGTAATATTGATCCGGTTGCTTGTGTATCTCAGCCGTTCAAATTATCTGTTATTAACATCTGTTAATAACGTGTTTATAAGTAGAAAATTTATTAAGGGATTATGTGAATGTGCCGATGCGCTGTTAATCGACATGGTGTTAGCTGTGCGTCGAATAATTGTCTAATTTGGCACTGCCTCTCGATCCCTCCAAACCTTTAGAACTGTGTCATGAGTATAGCAATCGAGAGTAAAATCGATATCGCGCCGTCTGGATGTTATTTTAAAACTAAGCTCAGGGTTGGCTTTACCTACTTCAGTCATTATGCGTCGAATGCTGTCGTGTTACTGGCAGCGGATGTCGTCGGCCTGCTCCTAGCGTTTGAGCTAGCTGCCTCTACTCGCTTACTGCTGTTTGGCAACCCGATGAGCCCGGTATGGCTCTTGTGGCTCATAGTTGCTTGGGCGATGGGTGCCTTTGCCTGGGGCCTATTGCCGGCATGGGGCCTATCTTCGGTGGAATGCTTGCGGCGCCAAGTCTGTTTGACTACCATCGTCTTTTGTGGTGTTTCAGTCGCGCTCTTCTTGACGCAGACTGGCATCGAAACGAGTCGTTTCACTATCTGCTGTGCCTTCCTGCTCGCAGTTCCGCTGATCCCATGCATGCGTATGCTGGCGAAGCGGATACTTATACGCTGGCAGCTTTGGGGGATTCCAGTCGCGATTTATGGGGGAGGTGTGGTGGGCCGCAGTATCATTCAAAGTCTTAAGGAAGAACCGGGGCAAGGCTATTTCCCCGTGTGTATTTTTGACGACAATCCCGCTCTGATGGATTGCGC
Source organism: Opitutia bacterium (assembly GCA_029252625.1). Taxonomy (GTDB): domain Bacteria; phylum Verrucomicrobiota; class Verrucomicrobiia; order Opitutales; family Coraliomargaritaceae; genus Lentimonas. Next base: position 4,341 of record JAQXBA010000128.1, read on the forward strand.
TATTGAAGGTGTGCCGATTCGTGGGACGACAGATTCCATCGTTCAGGATGTGCCGCTGGCCATTCTCGCGATTACTGAAATCGAGGGCGAACGTATCGTTGAGATGGTCGAAGGTTCTTTATCGAGCTACCTCAAGGTGATGATTATTCCAAATTTGGTCTTCTTACCTTCGCTATGGGTGAATTCACGAGATCTCAGTGGCACTCCAAGCTTGGAATTATCCAATAATTTATTAGATCCAGGCAAGTGCGTGGTAAAGCGGGCCTTTGAGTATGGCCTCACTGTGCTGACCTTGCCGCTGTGGGCGCCACTCTGTGCGTTGGTGGGCGGCTTAATTTGGCTGAGTGATCGTGAAAATCCAATTTTCAAGCAGCAACGAGTCGGGCAAGACGGGCGCATTTTTAATACTTGGAAATTCCGCACAATGGTGCCCGACGCGGAAGCGGTGTTGGCACAAAAGTTGCAGGAGGATGCCGCGCTTCGCGCCGAATGGGCGCATGACTGCAAGTTAAGTCATGATCCTCGGATCACTAAGCTTGGCACATTCTTGCGCCGTAGTTCATTGGATGAAATTCCGCAATTAGTGAACGTTTTGCGTGGCGATATGTCTTTGATTGGTCCACGGCCATTACCGAATTATCATCACGAGCAGCTGCCACCATCAGTCAGAAAGTTGCGTGAGCGTGTTCGACCAGGCATGACAGGACTTTGGCAAGTCTCTGGACGCAGTGAAGTTGGCAGCGATGGCATGGTTCGTTGGGATCCTTATTATGTGCATAATTGGTCGTTATGGCTCGATATCGTGATCCTCGTTCGAACCGTCCGAGTGGTCATACGCGGGAGCGGTGCACGCTAATTCAATGAACAGCGATTGAGTCGTCGCTCAGCCAATTAGATTAAAATTGTCCTGACTTGCCGCTTGTATTTTTTGGCAGCCTAAAGTGATCTAAGCGAATGCGGATTTATTTTATGGGCATTTGCGGCACGGCGATGGGTAATGCAGCGTTGTTGGTGCGTGAGCAGGGCCACGAGGTGTGCGGTGCGGACACTGGCGTGTATCCTCCGATGTCGGAGGTCTTGGCAGATGCAGGAATCGAATTGTTTGATGGCTACGATGTCGAACGACTCGCGGCGCTGAAGCCAGATCGTGTGGTCGTCGGTAATGCGATGAGTCGCGGTAATGTCGAGGTAGAATGGTTGCTGAATCAATCCGAGGTCACGTTTATTTCACTCCCACAGTTGCTGCATGATACGGTGTTGCTCGGGCGTCGGCCAGTGGTGATTGCGGGTACGCATGGTAAGACCACTACGTCGACGATCACGACTTTTCTACTCGACAATGCTGGCGCCGAACCGGGCTGGTTAATCGGTGGTGTGCCGCGTGATTTACCCAGTGGCGCGAAACTTGGCAGTGGTGAGGCGTTTGTTATCGAGGGAGATGAATATGATACGGCCTTTTTTGACAAGCGCAGTAAATTTATCCACTACCGGCCGCAGCTTGCCGTACTGAATAATTTGGAATTCGATCACGCAGATATTTTTCGAGATTTGCAAGATGTGCAGCGCACCTTTCGGCATTTTTTACGGATCATACCGAGCCAAGGCTGTGCGATCGTGAATGGTGACGATGCCAACATAACAGCGCTGTTACCCGCACCGTGGACGCAGGTAGTTCGTGTCGGCACTGGCGAGATGAATGATCTGGTGATCGCAAATTTTAGAGATGCTGCGCAGGGCGCTACGTTTGACTTGATTTGGCAAGGAGAGCAGTGGACACGAGTGAGCTGGTCAATGCATGGCTTGTTCAATGCGCGTAATGCCGCGATGGCTGCGCTGGCTGCGGCGTTTTGCTGCGGCCATGCCTCGCCGTTGCAGTTTGATCTAGGGGCGCTGGCACGCTTCCGCGGAGTGAAACGGCGACAAGATGTGTTGCACGAGTGTGCCAAGTGGACGGTGCTCGAAGACTTTGCGCATCATCCTACTGCGATCTCTGGGGCTATGGAGGGTCTGCGGGCGGCGTATCCGGATCGCAAGCTATGTGTGAGTTTTGAGCCGCGCAGTAATACTGCGCGCACATCACTCTTTCAGCAGGCGTTTACTGAGGCGCTGTCGGGAGCGGACCGTGTCTATCTCGGGGCAGTACACCGCGCCGATTCGTTGCCGGCGAACGAGCGTTTGGATACCGAGCGCATGGTGGATAGCCTATCTACGGAGAGCTCTGTGGCGATGGCTTTTGCCGACAATGATGCGTTGTTTGAGCAAATTCAGGCAGACAGTACGGCCGCTGAGGGCTGGGTGTTTGTATTTTTCACTAACGGAGCGTTCGACGGAGTGCCCCAGCGAACCGCGAAGTTGCTTGCTTCTAAGTAGTGAATGTGCGCGGTCGGTTGATCCAAAAAATGCACCTTACCTGTTAGTCAGATGCATTCCGAACTGAGTGGGCTTCGATCGTCTAAGAGATCTTCGCCTTCAGGTCGGCTCCGGAAGTGAGTCCGACGATGGTGTCGGCAACTGCACCGTTCTTAAAGATTAGGATTGTTGGGATCGCGCGGATTTCGAATTTACCTGCAATCTCGCTGTTGTCGTCGACGTTAACCTTGCAGATTTTGACTGCATCGCCGAGTTCGACTGCGAGTTCTTCAAGGATCGGTGCAATCGCTTTACAAGGCCCGCACCATGGAGCCCAGAAGTCGACGACGACGGGGACTGATGCACTTATTGCAGTATCAAAGTTGCTGCTATTGAGTTCAGTGATGTTTTCAGACATAAGATATTAATTTTGAATTTAGTTTAAGAAAGGAGAGAGGTCTTGTAGAAGCAAGACGGTAAATGCGATGGCTACTGCGGCTGCGATGGCATCGATGATCAGTATTGGCACGCTGATGGATGCTTCTTCTGTTGGAGCGGCGGAGGGGCGCGCGATAGAGCTAGCGGTAGCTGGAGTCGGAGCCGCAGCTGCACGTGGTGCAACGGGTGCCGCTGCACGTGGCGCAACGGGTGCCGCGGCGTGTGGTGCTGCGGGCTTGGCCGCTGGCGGCGAGGCGAGCTTAAGTGCTGGTTGTGCTGGGGTTTGAGGTGACGTTTCGATCGAATCCGTATCGGCGCCCGCGGCCTCTGCTTTCGCGGCTAATTCTGTGGCGGCAGTGGCTTCGGCGGACGGGACTTCGTCGTTCGAGTTTTGAAAAGGATTTTTGGGTTGTTCGCTCATAAAATAGTCGTCGAAATTAGTTGTGTTCGGGGCAAGCTGTCAAGCGGCTCATTTGCTTGGGGTGTTTTTGTGGATGATTTCGGCGAGTTCTTGTTGCCCGATTTGGTCGAGCGTCTTGACGCGTTGATCCAGAGTTTCGAAGGTTTTAATGACGGTTTCGGTCATGCGCTCGTGGGTCTCACTAGAGCCGCCTACGATCGCAAAGCGATCTGCTTGGGTGATCCGTTTGTGTCCGTCAGTGTTGTCTAAACCGACTCCGATTAGGTGGGCAGACTGTTTCATTTTACGCGGCATTTTAAGTGAAGCTGTTGTTAAAGGTAAAATCCGTATTGGTTCCGCGTTCACAACGAATGTCAGAAAAGGCGCGATCTTGTTTAATTAGTATTTCTCCAAGCCGTGTGAGCTCAAGCACGGCGAGAAAGGTCGCGACGATGGTCGTGATCGTTGTGGTCGCTTCGAAAAGCTCTGAAAATAGAAAGTTAGGCTTTTGCTTGAAGCGCAGCAGAATGAACTCCATACGGTCGGCGACGGTGATTTGTTCGGCATTAATTTCGCCTGTGGTGATACGCTCTGCGAGCCGTCGGAGTACTTGGTTGAAGGTATTCCATAAATCGACGCGTTCGACGGGTTTGAGGGGTCGTTCGACTGCCTGCAGTGCCTCTTTAGGGCCAATTCGAGCGATTAGGTCGTTACTATTGAGGATGAGCGCCTCAATTTCGGAGGAAGCCTCTTTGAATTTTTTGTATTCAAGCAGCTGTTGCACCAGCTCCCAGCGTGGGTCGATATCGTCGTCTTCTATGTCTTGATTGGAACCTTGGTCCTTTTGCGGCAGGAGCATGCGACTCTTGATGTACATGAGCGTTGCGGCCATGACGAAAAACTCACCTGCGATTTCGAGATCAAGATTCTCCATCGAGTCGAGAATTTCAATGTATTGCGAGGTAACATGCTCGATTGGTATATCGTAAATATCGACCTCGTTGCGCCGAATTAGATAGAGTAATAAATCTAGTGGACCCTCGAATGCTGGCAGTCGTATCGCGAAGTCATTAGAGGGGACGAGTGCTTCTTGCATGCTGATAGGTGGTTACTGATTCGCGAGTCGTAGGCGCACGGTAAATTCGAAATCGCTTTCGCGGCTAGAATCTTGACGGAAGGTGAGGCCGTAAATAATTTCCCATGCGTTGTTGAGCCGTGTGTTGATACCGATCTCGGTGCTGGTAAATTCGCCAGTTTCGGCGTCGTAGCGGGTGTCTGCTAGGAGCGAATAGCGCTCGTTGATGCGATAGATGAAGTCGATGCGGTATTGATCGATCCGATTATGTAGAAAAATAGTTGAGAGCCCGATTTCCCAGATTTCGCCACTACGAATTGAGGTGCGTGTACGCAGCTCTTCGAGTGACATGCTCTGGGTTTGGAAGCGGCTGGCGAGGTCGAACTTGAGCCAAGGCGCAGGACTCAATACAAGCTCGACCCATGTGGCGTTGAAGCTGTCTTGCTTATCGCCATCGTAACGTTTCTGTTTCTCAAACAGAATGTCTTGGTAAAAATTCAATGCGGCGAGTGTGCGCGAGCCGTAGCCCTCCGTGCGAGTTTGGAACAGATTTTCTACGCCCAGACGTGTGAGGTGTGTTTCACTGATAGAGTCGACGTTGCGTAAGTCACTAAGGTCTAGCATCGGACGGTTAAGATCGAACGCGGTGCGATCAATTACGGCGATCTCGTTTTTGGCATCTGGATCCGAGTAGTAGCGGTAGCGTAATACGGGGCGTACTAAGTGGCGCAGCCCGTTGATTTCCCACATGTTATTTTGAGTAGCGTAGGTGGCGTAAGCACGTGCTTCGAGGTCGAAACCGACTTCGTAGATTTCACGAGTGAATTGATCGTTTTCGAGATAGGCGTCTGCTGGGGTACTGCTGAAAGGATCGTTGTATCGACCTAGGGCGCTTGGATCCATTTCTTGATTCGCGTAGTGCGTGATGCGCGCACCTGCAAGGGGTGTCAGTGACAACCAGTCAGTGAGAAGGATGGGACGCTCGATGCGGTAGGTGAAGTCAAAGCGATCTGACTGACTATCTTGGTCGATCTCCGGTATGACTTGGCCGAAATCTTCTTCTAAGTGCGCATAACTGGCAGAGAAACGCTGGTAGGCTCCAGTATTAAAAATAGGCACAGGGAGCAGATCGAAACGCACTTCGGGTAGGCGCTCTTGCACCAGTTGAAAATCATTTGGGCGGAAGCGTCCAAAAGCCGACAAGAAGTAGTTTTCGCCAGCGTAAACGGCTTCGACAAAAGAATCTGGTTGTTGGTTGTCGCTAAAGTAGTCGTCGCGGAAATCGCGTGTCACCTCAGAGTCAGACCAATAACTAGCCGAAGCAGTTATATTAATACGTTCGCCGATGTGGTGTTGGTGACGCCATTCTACAAAGCCACGCTCTGAATCGATCGTTTGGTTGTACAGGCCAGGGTCGGGGTCGCCTTGATCGTTGAGATATCCAGTGCTAAGTGCGCCAGTGATCGTCTGGCTTTCCGAGTTGTAGGAATATTGAGCTGTCGGGCCAACCAGCACACCGCGTTTGCTGTAGAGGTCGAGGTTGGCTCCGGCACGTAACCATGAATTGACCGGAAACAGAGTCGATGTTTGCAGGTACGTGCCCAGTTCGCTATCTGAGCCCGCATTAACCTCGAAAAGCAAGGGGCTTTGATGGATGTAGTGGGTGTAGCTAGGGAGCTTGGCAACTGGCAGGTTGCCAATTCTGAAGGTCGTGGCGCTCATCGTTAGTTTGCCGCCTTGTTCGTTCGTGTAATCAATCTGGTCAGACGAGATGTTGGGCGTGAAACGCCCTGGATTACCATAATAGATAGTAGCTCCCTGAAGAGTGGTGTTTTCTGTGGTGCCACCTGCGGTGACGCCAGCAATGTAGTATGGCCACTGGCCGGTGCGCAAGATATCGACAGCAAACACACTTTCTTGCGTATCATAGCTCAGTTGGTCGGCGATCAGGCGATAGCCATCTCTTGAGATTGCGACGTTACCGAGAGCATCTGCAAGAAAGTATTCTTGATAGTAGGTAATACGATCGGCGATGAGACGCGTGTCTTGGAAGTCGAGTCGGGCATCGCCACGGGCCACTAAGCGCTGAGCAGCCTCATCGAACTCTAAAGGTTCGATCGAGCTCAGTTCAGGCAGAGCCGCAGTAAGCGGTAGCGAAAACTTCGAAATGAGTAACAGGAGGGAATATAACCGAGCGATTCTTAGCACGGAAGGGGACTATGAGCTGGTATTTTAGTGCGACAAGTCTTTTATCACATGAGTATTAATCAAGTGATTTTTTCTGTTTGAATCGTATGTTGCGGCTAAGGTTCTTGCAAATAGTAACGGAAGTGATCTTTTCTTACATCTGTGATTGTTTCTAAAACTTTACTCGACTCGATTACTCAGGTTACATCGAGCCAGCCACACTCAATATTGGGAATGCATTCGCATGCAGTTGGATCAAAGTCTAGCATCGTGGTGCGCGCTTTTTTAGATGATGCGGTGACCTGCGAGGTTGTGGATGTGTCGAAGCCCGATGGCCCACGTTACTCGTTGAAACGTTTGACGGATGACGGGTTCTTTGAAGGCGTGATCCCAAAGCGAAAAGATGTATTTGCCTACCGCTTAAGGATCGAGCGCTATAATGGCGAAATTCGTCAGTTCTTCGACCCTTATAGTTTTCTGCCTAGCTTGTCGGATGATGATGTCTACCTCTTTAACGAGGGCAATGAGCACCAAGCTCACAATAAAATGGGCGCTCAGTTGCGTGACTTAAATGGTGTGGCAGGTGTGTCGTTCGCGGTGTGGGCACCCAGTGCAACGCGTGTTTCGCTGGTCGGTGACTTTAATCATTGGGACGGTCGCTACCATCCGATGCGCAGTCTCGGTGGATCAGGCATTTGGGAGTTATTCGTGCCTGGACTAGAAGCTGGAGCCAAGTATAAGTTCGAAATCGGCACGCAACTGGGCGATTTCCCGTTGTTAAAGACCGATCCGTACGGCGCTCGATTTGAGTCGCCGCCAGGGAATGCATCGATCGTTTGCAAAGTGGATGGATATGAATGGCATGATGCCGATTGGATCAAGCAGCGCGAATCGACGGATTGGGCGAATGAGCCAGTCTCTATCTATGAGATGCATCTTGGGTCATGGAAACGGATCGTAGAAGATGCCAACCGCCCGTTGTCTTATCGTGAATTAGCGAGTGAATTAGTCGTTTATTTAAAGGATATGCATTATACTCATGTTGAATTCATGCCGCTATCGGAGCACCCCTTTGATGGCTCTTGGGGCTACCAAGTGACTGGGTTCTTTGCGCCGACCTATCGATTCGGCACGCCAGAAGACTTCATGTACTTGGTCGATGTATTGCACCAGAATGGTCTAGGTGTAATTATGGATTGGGTGCCAGCGCACTTCCCAACGGATGGTTTCGCACTCGGTCAGTTTGATGGCACAGCCCTCTATGAGCATGCTGATCCGCGACAAGGTTTCCACCAGGACTGGGGTACTTATATTTTTAACTTTGGCCGCAACGAAGTTTGCACTTTCCTGATAGCGAGCGCATTGGCTTGGTGTGAGCGTTATCACATCGATGGCCTACGCGTCGATGCCGTGGCATCGATGCTATATCTTGATTACTCTCGAGAAGATGGGCAGTGGATACCAAATCAGTATGGTGGTCGCGAAAACCTTGAAGCAATCGATTTTCTGCGGCGCACTAATGATCTGGTGCATCAATATTATCCGGGCGCGCTCATGATTGCTGAAGAGTCGACCGCATTCCCGGGAGTGACTAAGCCGACATCTGAAGGTGGCCTCGGCTTCGACATGAAGTGGAATATGGGCTGGATGCACGACACTTTGGAGTATTTTAAGAAAGATCCGATTTATCGTAAATTTGAGCATCACCAGCTTTCATTTGCTATGCTCTATCAGTATTCCGAAAATTTCACACAGGTCTTTTCACATGATGAGATTGTGCATGGTAAGGGTTCGATGATGCTGAAAATGCCGGGAGAGCCGATGTCGAATAAGGCACGTCAGCTCCGCTTGCTGTATGCGTTTATGTGGATGTGGCCAGGCAAGAAAACCCTCTTTATGGGTTGTGACTTTGGTCAATCCGCAGAGTGGTCGCACGATGGTAGTTTAGACTGGCACTTATTAGAATACTTGGACCATCAAGGTGTGCAGATGGTGGTGCGTGATCTCAATCGTATTTACCAACAGGTTCCAGGTTTTGCCGCGGGCGATAATCATCCGGAAGGATTCGAGTGGATTAATAATTCGGACGCAGATAACAGTGTTTTAACTTTCCTGCGTAATGGCCTAGCGAAGACCGACACATTGGCAGTCGTCGGAAATTATACACCTGTGCAGCGAGAAGGATTTCGCGTGGGTGTGCCGTACCTCGGATTCTGGCAAGAAATTCTGAATACCGATGCCAAGGCATACGGCGGTCTTGGATTTGGTAATGGCGGTGGCGTCGTTGCCGACGAGGTCGAGTGGGACGGACGACCGTATTCGATTAAGCTTGAATTGCCTCCAGTCTCGATGAGCGTATTCCGTTTTCAGGGAGAGGCATAGTTTCTGGTTACATCCTATACATTAGTTTATCGAGGGCGCAAGTCGGGTACCCTGACCGTGATGGATATCACCAGCTATGCGGCGCGCTTTTTAACGTCCTTGTTCAGCGTGTTCTAAATATTCTGCTGCTGGGGTGGTAGCACAATGAGTCGGGTGAGTGTTTTGATAAATAAAGCTAGTCCAATTGCTGTAGCGGAACTGAGTGTATTTCCAATGTTGCTTCTTCGGGGGCACACTGTTCATTGGGATCTACTATGTTAGAAGCAGAATCTATTGCCGAACTTCAGTCGCAACTGACTCATTTGGAGCGTCATATCGCAGAGCAAGATGCAGAATTTTATCAATTAGCAAAGCGTGTGGATGCATTGACGCAGTTGGTGCAGACGCAGAAGGCACAGCTATCTATACTGTCATCGGGAGGCTTGACTGGTGCGGGTGATATGCCTGCAAATGAAAAACCACCGCATTATTAGGCTTCTGTGGGGCTGCGCGGAATGTGACTCGTTACCGCTTTTGTAGCATTGTTGTGGGGGCGTGAGTGGCGCTATTCCTCCGCGAGCTCTAGCGAGCGTGTTTTGGCCGCGGTGACTGCTTGGTCGACGAGTCCTCTGAGGTCATTGTCGCTTAATACTTTGAGCGCTGCCGCGGTCGTGCCGCCAGGGGATGTGACGGCATTGCGCAGGTCTTCTGGGCTGTCTTCGCTATCTGCCAAAAGCATGGCTGCGCCGAGCAAGGTATCGACTGCGAGTGAGTGGGAGAGGGACTCATCGAGTCCGCAGTTGATGCCTGCTTCACGCAGGGCTGCGGCAAATTCAAATACATAGGCGGGGCCACTGCCGCTGATGGCAGTGACGGCATCGAGGTCCGCTTCTTCCACTTGATGGTAGTTACCTAAGGAGCTGAGGGTGTTCTCGACGATCTCTTGATCTTTCGGGCTGAGAGGGGATTGTGGTGCGAACGCGGTGACGCCTGCGCCGATTTGCCCGGGTGTGTTGGGCATGGTGCGCACAATATTGCGCGCATTGCAGAACTTCGCACTGAGCCGTGAAATAGGAGTGCCAGCGAGGATCGAGAGCAGAAGTTTGCCGTGTGCAGCTTCGGCGAGTGCATCGTCAATCTCGCTAAACTGCTGTGGCTTGCAGGCGAGCACGATCGTCTCTGCCTTGCGGACGACTTTATTGATGTCTTTTGCAAATTGGATACCTGTTTGCTCGGCTAGTTCAGGGCCACTCGGGTCGTCGCCGCAGGTGCATACGATTTCGTCGGGTGCGTAGTGTTCTTCTTCGAGAAGTCCACGGACGATAGCAGAGGCCATACGGCCGGCTCCAATAAATACGATTCGAATACTCATTTATAAGGGATGGGTGATTGTTGCGGTTACGCCGCAGTCTGCGTTGGGTTTGAGGGTGATTTCTCCTTCAAGGTTGCGAATCGTGTGACGTGCGATGGTAAGACCCATGCCACGACCGACCGAGGTCTTGGTCGTGATGAAGGGCTCAAACAAAGTATCTGTGACTTCTGGATCAATACCAGCGCCATGATCGGTGACTTTGATCTCTAGCATGGCAGGTCCATTTTCGCGCGATATGCGGGCGGTGAGGTGGATGGTTCGATCCGCATCTGCGGTGCCCTTCGCATAGCTTTCCCATGCGTTGATGAGCAGCTTAACGAGGATAATTTCGAATACTTCTGGATTCGCAGAAATGGTGGCGCTATCGTCGAGTTGCGAGTCAAGTAAGACTCGAGCGGGGATACCATGCTCATGCTTCAGACGGTCAATACTGTTGTCTAGTAGTGAATCGATCGATTGAGTGGATAGTTCGATGCGTTCGTTGTTGGCGATGGTTCCGAGTTGGCGAATAATACCGACCATACGGTTGATCGCGTTGTCCATCAGCATGACGCTACGCTTGACCATGTCGGGGCTGTCGTAGCCATTTTTGATTAGGTCGAGATAACCGACGACGACGCCGAGTAAATTATTTAAGTTATGCGCGATCCCTTGAGTGATGGCACCTACTGCAGCTGACTTTCGAACCTCGCCCAGGCGTGTTTGTAATTCTAGGTTTTCGCGAAACACCTCTTGCAGGCGAAGCTGTGTGCGTACGCGGGCCAGGGTCTCATCGAGATCGATTGGTTTTGTGATGTAATCGACAGCGCCAGCATTTAGACCTTCGAGCTTCCCCTCTTTCGAAGCCTTGGCGGTGATAAAGATGATGGGGATGGCCTCAGTCGCCGGATTTGCCTTCAGGTGTTGGCAAGTTTCAATGCCGTCCATTTCGGGCATCATGATGTCGAGCAGAATTAGATCGGGGCGATCCTGTTCAACAATTTTCAAGCATTCGCGTCCATTATAAGCGACGAGAATATCCATGTTTTGTCGTTCAAGTTTGCGTTGCAGCAGCTTGATGTTGATCGGTTGATCGTCGACAACGAGGATTTTAGGCTTTCGGTTAGAAATCAAGAGTATGCTTGTTTAGACGGCGGATGAAGGCGGTTGGCTTGTTTGCTAAAATATATAAAAAATATAGTCTGAATTTTAGTAAGTTTAAACAAAAAAAGTTAATTAGGATTTGTAGATGTCCTAGTCAGCGCCTCGTTTCCTTGAAGTTTAGTTTCGTCGATAACGGCTGTTCGACTCAGCAGATCATGGCCCATTTGGCGACGTTTGTTGAACAACAGTGGAATGAGCATCGCTGCCCAGCCAATGATACCAAAACTAAAGAACATTATTGTTTTTAACCCCCCACGAACGATGCCACTAAAGATCGTGGGCTCTCCAAGTGTAATGGTGCTGATGCTACACAGCCGACAGCAGCGTTTGCCGACTGAGCTTCCGCCGAAGAATGCTTCGCCAGTGGAAAAGTAGAACCAGGCTACTGTGATCGTCGTACCTAGAGCATAGGAAATGATTTCAAACAGTTCTGGGTTAGTGCCATTCATGTCGAAGATCATGCGTTTTGCATAATCGAGGTTTTGCATGGCTACGTTGTAATCTGTCCAAATTGAAGCCGCTTTGGGGAAGCTTTCTAATAGCGTTACTTTTAAAATTAGTGCACTGACGCCAAGGATTAGCGCTAAATCTAAGCAGAATGCTAGCGCACGAATAATAAAGCGCGCCGTCGGCATCGGCCCGTTGTCACATAATATCGAGTCGAGCGGGTTACCCTGTTTGATCAATGCAGGCTCTTGAGAAGCGTGCTGTGTGCTCATCCTTGATTTGCCTGGCTGGCTTTGAAGGCTCGCAGAGTGTTGTGCATCAGCATGGCAACTGTCATCGGACCCACGCCGCCAGGAACGGGCGTAATGTGTGTTGCTTTGGCTGAGACGGTGGCAAACTCGACATCGCCAATGAGACGATAGCCGCTCTTCTTATTGGCGTCTTCAACGCGGTTGATGCCAACGTCGATAATATTGACGCCGTCTTTGACCATGTCTGCGGTGACGAAATTGGCGCGCCCAATGGCTGCGATCAGCACATCTGCTTGGCGAGTAATGTTTGGTAGGTCGGCGGTGCGCGAGTGGCAGACGGTGACGGTTGCATTACCTGGGCAAGCTTTTTGCATCATTAGTAGAGCAGCTGGTTTGCCGACGATTTGGCTGCGGCCAAGTACGACAACGTGCTTACCTTCAGTTTCGATGCCGCTGCGCTTAATTAGTTGGACGATACCCGCAGGTGTGCAGGCGACGAAGCCACTGCTGTCTTCTTGGCAGAGTTTACCGATGTTAACTGTGTTGAAACCGTCGACGTCTTTGCCGGGAAGGACTCGGTTAAAAGTGGCGGTTTCATTAATATGCTTTGGCAGCGGTGCTTGAATGAGGATACCATTGACGTCGGGATCAGCGTTGAGTATGTCAATTTGGGCGAACAGTTCTTCTGATGTAATGCTTTCCGGGAGCAAAGTTAGGCGGCTTTCGATGCCGATTCGTTCGGCAGTTTTCTCCTTTTTACGCACATAGGAGACCGAGGCTGGGTCTTCGCCGACGCGGATGAAGGCGACTACTGGTTTTTTACCTGAAAGTGTGCCAACCTCGGTGGTGAGTTCTTCAATAATAGATGCTGCGATTGCGTTACCGTCGATGAGTTGCATGATTGTGTTGGTATTATTTTTTGTTAAACTTTATAAGTTAGTGGAATTTATTTCGCGAGACGGATGGTGCGAGCCTGAATTATGAGGTCTTGGCTTCCTGCTACGATTGGCCGGACTTCGCCGATGATTTGCACTTTTTGATCTAGTAATGAGCGAAGGTCGTTGATAAATAGTTGGGACATATCGACGTAGGTAGTTTTTTGGCCATTTGGCGATTTAAGGCGAAGTGTAAAACGCGGCCCTTTTGGACTCATTTCGCGAACCAGAGTTCCGGTTAAATTTCGCAGTGGTGAATTTGCGTCGAATTCGAGGCGCTGCGGGAGTTCGGATTTTTGCTGATCAGCGGCGCTGATCATAATGCTGCGCGACTGCACTCGTACGTTTGGCTGTGCTTTCTGGGCTAAATTGGGGATTGGCGTTCCCAGAGGAGCGGCGTGCCATTTGATGTTTTCTGGTCTTAGTGCGCTGGGTGCAAGTTGGCCGACCTCAGCGTTCGAGTCTATCTTGAGGCGCAGCGGGAGAGCGTGCACCGGCACTTGATCGGCGGTGTAGTTTGGGATGTCGAGTGAGTTGAAGTAAACGGGCAGAGACTTGTGGAAACGAATGGTCGACCAGATGTCGTTGTGGGCGATGATTTCGAAGTTATCATTCCGTTGGATCGTGGTCAGCACTCGAGAATACTCGTTGGGTTCAAGGTACACCAAGCTGCCGTGCGCGGCGTCGAAGTTCTTGGAGAGTCGCTGGCTGAGAATATAGCCCTTGAATGTGGCGCTGTATTCGAGGCATTTCCAGCCCGGCTGCGTTTTGTCAGATTCCTGCACGGCGCGTGATGACTGAATGAGCGATGAGTGGGCATCAATCTTAGCAATAATTGCGGCCTCCGCGGATGGCGCTAGTCGGAGGATGACGTCCTTTCCATTAAGATGCGCTGCACAAATTAGTGTTGTTAGTGCGTAGGTTGCTATGCGCCAAAACTGCATGATGAAACAATAAAAAAGGGAATTCTGTGGGGTTATTTAGTAAAGAGGCGCTCGATATCTTTTTTGCCTAGTATTTTGATGCCACCCTTAGGGATATTCTTTAGAATAATGCCGCCGATTTGCACGCGAACAAGTTTTTTGACAAAATAGCGGTGTGCTTCAAATAAACGGCGGATTTCACGCTTTTTACCATGATGAAGATGCACTTCGAGTCGACGCGCAGAACCTTCGCCAAGGTCGGGGGCGGGGATGACTCGCTCCGCTTTGAGGAAGTCGCCTTCAAATTCAACGCCCGCCAATAGCTTTGGGATATCGTTTTTTTTGAAATCTTTATTAAGCACAACGCGATAGCGCTTGGTGATTTCGGTGCTCGGGTGTGCGATCTTGTTGGCGAGGTCGCCGTCGTTGGTAATAATCAGAAGGCCCTCGCTGTCTTTATCGAGTCTGCCGGCACAAAAAAGGCGAAGACGCTGGAGGTCTGGTTGAAGTAGCTGAAAGACCGTTTTTTCGGCAAAAGGGTCTGAGTTGGTGCAGACGTAGCCTTTTGGCTTATTCATTACCAGAGTGATCGAGCGCTCCTGTTTGTGCAGGATTGGCTTATTGTTCACGAAGATTGCTGCGTCTGGGAGTGCTTTGTCGCCGAGTTCGGCTCTTTTGCCGTTAACACGTACATGACCATCTTCAATCTGGCGCTCTGCTTCACGACGTGAGCAAATGCCAGCGTTGGCTATAATTTTCTGAATGCGTTGTTCTTCGGGCTTCGACATACATGCACTTGAGTCCACTTAGGGCTCTGCTGTCAATATTGCTCGATAAAAGTAACATTCGTGCTTGCCCCGAGCCGAAATAATAGGGAAGACTTTAATAGATATACAAAGTGAACTTAATTTTTTAAATGACTGAAACGATTGATAAAAAAATAGCCCTCGTCACTGGAGCGGGCCGTGGAATCGGTAAGAGCATAGCTGAGCTACTTGCAACAAAAGGGCATCATGTGATTTGCGTGAGCCGTTCTGCTGGATCTTGCGGCGCGGTTGCAGATTCCATTAATTTGGCTGGTGGTTCTGCTCAATCGCTTGCTGTCGATGTTGCGGACAATGCGGCTGTTCTGGCCGCTTCAGAACAACTCTTGGAAGAGCATGGAAATATCGACATTCTGGTGAATAACGCTGGAATCACCAAAGACGGTCTTCTGTTTCGGATGAGCGATGATGCTTGGGGTGATGTGATTGATACCAATCTTACAAGTTGCTTTAGTTGGATAAAGCACCTTGCGCGTCCGATGACCCGCAAACGTTGGGGGCGTATTATTAATATCTCATCGGTAGTTGGTTTGACTGGCAATGCAGGTCAGGCCAATTATGCTGCTGCCAAAGCTGGTATGCTTGGTCTCACCAAGAGCCTCGCCAAAGAATTTGCGGCGCGTAACGTAACAGTTAACGCCGTGGCTCCTGGATTCATTGCAACTGATATGACTGCAGAACTCCATGAAGATCAGCAAAAAGCCATCGTTGGAGCGATTCCTATGAAGCGTATGGGCTGCTCAGCAGACATCGCACATGCGACTGCATTTCTCGCTTCAGAAGAAGCAGGTTATATCACCGGTCAAGTTTTTACAGTTGACGGTGGTATGGTCATGTGATGCTGAAAAGAACGAATTCTAACTCTAACTCCAACTCTAAATCTAATATATTATGTCAGAACAAACAATCGAACAACGCGTATCAACAATCATCGTAGACCAGCTCAACGTAAATGAAGAGCAGGTGACGGCAGCAGCGTCTTTCTTGGACGATCTTGGTGCTGATTCTCTCGACACAGTCGAGCTGATCATGGCATTTGAAGAAGAGTTTCAGGACGAGATTGACGGCGAAATTCCAGAAGCTGAAGCTGAAAAGCTACAGACTGTTGGCGATGTCGTTAAATACATCACTGAAAAGGCTGGATAAGACCTTTTTCTACATTTTATAACTTAAGCCGCTTAATCGCGGCTTACTTTTTATCTCAGACTATGGATGAATCGTTTAAACGACAGCGAGTAGTAATCACCGGTATTGGAACTGTCACAAGTTACGGCAATGGCGTCGATTCCTTTTGGGATAGTCTCCTTGCTGGCAAAAGTGGAATCGATAGAGTTCAGTCATTCGATACAACTGAATATGCCAGCAAAGTGGGAGCAGAAGCTCTGGACTTTAAGCCAGGTGATTTCATGGACCCTAAAGATGCTCGGCGAAATGATCGTTTTACTCAGTTCGCAGTCGCTTCGTCTAGGCTCGCATTAGCTGATGCTGGAATTGATCCAAGTAAGCTGGATGCCGACCGTTTCGGTGTATTAGTTGGCTCTGGTATTGGTGGGATGTTAACGACCCAGATGCAAAGCCGGCGTCTCTTTGAGATGGGGCCGCGCAAGGTGTCTCCATTCATGATTCCTTCTTTAATCGCAAACATCGCTAGTGGTGTGGTTGCAATTGAGGTGGGTGCTCGTGGCCCTAATTACGGTATCGTCAGTGCCTGTGCTTCTGGCACGCACAGTATCGGTGAGTCATTCCGTATGTTGCGTGACAATGATGTCGACGTGATGATCGCCGGAGGTAGCGAGGCTGCCGTCACGGAGCTTGGTTACGCTGGGTTCTGTTCGATGAAAGCGATGAGCACAAACTTCAACGATGAACCTACACGTGCTAGCCGTCCTTTTGACAAAGGTCGTGACGGGTTTGTGATGGGGGAAGGCGCTGGGGTCTTAATCATGGAGACTCTGGAGCATGCGCAGGCACGCGGGGCGACAATCTACTGTGAAATTGCTGGTTATGGTGCCACTTGTGATGCGTATCACATCACATCTCCCGACCCAGAAGGTAAGGCACTTTCGTTTGCGATCTCCAAAGTGATCAAGCAAGCTGGCCTGCAACCGGAAGATATAGATTATATCAATGCACACGGCACTTCGACTCCTTATAATGATAAGTTCGAGACTGGCGCAGTAAAAAAAGCGCTGGGTGATCATGCATACAAGATTCCGGTTACTTCCACCAAAGGCATGACAGGGCACTTGCTCGGCGCTGCGGGTGGTATTGAATCTGCGGTTTGTGCCCTTGCGATTCGTGATGGTAAGATTCCACCTACGATTAATTACGAAGAACCTGATCCCGATTGTGATCTCGATTGCGTGCCAAACAAGATGCGTGAAGCAGAAGTGAATGTCGCGATTTGTAATAACCTTGGATTTGGCGGACATAATGCGACGCTTCTATTTAAGAAGTTCGTCTAGTATCGACCGTCGCTATTATTGAGCGAGCAGCCCGCGATTTGTCGCGGGCTTTTTTCGTTTTATAGAGGGTCTGTCGGGCCCTTTCATTCTGGAATAGATTGATCTGACCCGCCCGCTGAGGCGAATTTCAAGCGCCTGCATCGATTGACTGCGCGGTAAGGTATTGCACTGATTAGCTGGATTGAGCGGTTTCACCTCTTGACGTCATACTACATTATGTCGCATATTAATTGACTCTACGACTCATGCAGCAACATAAAGCACTTATCCTTCGCAGTAACCGGTTCCTTGGATCGTACTTGGTGAATAAGGGCTTGCTGTCCAGTGCAGATTTGGATGTTGCAAATGAGAAGCTTATGGAGGCAATCCGGTCGCCTGAGTTGTTGAAGAATGCTTCGATATTAACGACGCTGCTATACGATTTAAAGACGTTAGACGAAGCTCGCTTGCTCGATCACATCGTCGAGGAATATGGCATTGGTCTCATCGACTTAAATCAGGTTCAACTGGTTTCGCTGCCTCCAACCGAGCTGGATTTATCGCTCTGTTGGGCCTCTTCGACTATACCTTTCGATAAGGTCGAAGAAACTTATATGGTTGCGACGTGCTATTATTTGAGTGAGCCGGTGGTGAAGCATTGGGAGAAGCTTTTGAATGGTAAAGTCGTATGGTACGGCACTTCAATAGCTTCGATGAGTCGAGGTCTTGAGCGTTTAGAGGATGTTTCAGCTGCCGAGAAAGCTGCAGCCGGGGAGGAGTTGTAACGTCTTAGATAGTTACCAGGGATATGGCCTACAGTGTTTTAATTTTAGATGATGATGTGGACTTCAATAGCTTATTGACGGATATTTTTGAACAGGCAGATTACATTGTTACGTCGATCACAGATCCAACAGAAGCGTTCGAAGTTTTTAAAAATACCGATTATGATCTGGTTGTGACCGATCATAAAATGCCGGACATAAGTGGAGCTAAATTCATGGAAATGATTAAGCGTATAAAGCCGGAGGTCCCTGTTATCATGGTTTCTGGCTTTATGGAAAATGACACGATACGTTCACTGATCAGTGGCGGCGTGGGTGGAGTTTTCTTAAAGCCACTCAATATTTTTTCACTACTGGATCGGACTGCTGAGCTCATTGATGAGACGAAACGATTAAAGCAAAACACTCAGTCGTACAACGATGCTTCGAATGAAGGAAATGCGCTTGAGGTCGAGGCGCGTGGTTTTCCTTTTGTCTCTTTTCCGTGCAAGTCGCAGGCATCCATTGATTTTGCGGAACGACTTTATAACCTGCGTAATTTTAAATCGACGCTATCTCTGATTGGTGAGCCTGGTACACAATTTCGATTGATCTGTGAAGACATCCGAAATTTCTACAAGAATGAGAAAGAGTACTTTATTTATGTGAGCCCAGGCTCGTTCGATGCAGAGCAAGTGCTTGCGATGGTTGAGGAAGCTAAGGTCTACGAGGCAGAGCGAGTTACCTGTGTGCTGCTGGATGTTGAATCTATGACCGATGCGCAAAAGCGTCTAGCCACTGTTTTGTCAAATTGTGCGGGGATATTTGAGTTGATCGAGATGCCGTTGAGAACGATTTTTTGTGCTAATGGCGATTTAGATACGCTATATGATGAAGGGCGTATTGATGAAGATTTGTATATCTTGATGGGCACGGCAGAAGTTTGTGTGCCGCCCTTGCGCGATTGTGCATTAGATATTGCGATCTTGGCGCAGCAGATGGTTGTCGACATTATCCGAGAGAAGGGGATGTCCACGGTCTCTCGATTTGAAGCCTCTGCAAGGGATTTTCTGAGTAAACAATCATGGGATAATAATTACGAGCAACTACGTTTAACAGTTCGGCAAGTGATGGAATCCAATCCCAGCAAGGTGTTGATGCTATCGGCAGTTACTTCTGCGTTGCAGTCGGTTATGCTAGCTTCACCGCGGGCTCGTTTTGAGGCCCGCCTATCTCGTGCACGTGTTGATTATGTACGAGCTACTTTGATTCTTTTGGGCGGTGATAAAGCGAAAGTCGCCGCTTTCTTTGGCACAGATACGGCAGTGGTCGAGGCAGCATTAAAGTGAATTAGGCGATAAACAGAACTTAACAGAAGTAGTTACTATGGCTGGACGAATATTAGTTTTAGACGACGAAGAGAACTATGCTGAAATGCTTCAGGATCTTCTACTTCAACATAACTACCGGGTCGATATGGCAACGCGTCCCGAGCGGGCAATTGATCAATTGAAGGAGATTCCTTATGATTTGGTCATTTCAGATTATAAGATGCCAGTGATGGATGGTGCCGAGTTTCTTCGGAAAGCTCGCGAGCTGTATCCGAATTTGCCCTTTATTTTAGTCTCTGGGTTGATGAATACTCCCGAGTTGGTCAAGGTGGCTAATATGAGTGTCACTTTGGTGATGGAGAAGCCTTTGGATACGACCGCATTCTTAGTGCATGTTGCGAAGTTCGCAGAGCAGATGACGAGCGAGGAGAAAGACGAATTTGATCGTGAGCTTACCAGTGGTGACGCTGCAGCGGCCAGCCAGTATCAGAGTTACCCCGAAGAACCTCGTTTCTTCAGTGCAGGCTGTGCAACTTCAATACGCTTTATGCAAGCTGCGTGGAATATCAGTCAGAGGAGCTTGAGTCTGTTTATTCTTGAGCCTGCTGGTGGTGATGCAAGCCTCGCTGTAAAGGATATTTCGTCGTGGCGTGGCAACAAGGATAAGCCGATTCAGGAATTAAACTTTAAAGAGTTCACAGATTTAGATGCCAATCAGCTTGAAAAGTTGCTCGCAGATGAAGAGCACAGTCATGTCCTTTCGATTCGCTTGACGTCGCTCGATCAAGTGTCGGAAGTGCAAGCCCATTTGGCGAAATTCTTGCAGTCTGTCGATTCTGCCAAAAATGCCCTGTTTGCTTGCCTGCTGCAAGGCCCAGTGTCGGAGATGCAGTTTTTACAGCAGGCAGATTCGCTTGGTTGTATCTTGCCGCCACTTTGTCAGCGTCCGATCGACATTGCTCAATATGCGCACCGTTTTGCCCGTTTGCAGGCTGATCGTACTACCAAGCCAAAAGTGGCAGAATTCACTCAAGAGGCAGTATATATGCTGTTAGCGCTCGAATGGCCCAGGAATTACCAACAGATACAGGAAGTTATTTCGGCTGCGGTCGAAGTGAGTGAAGATGAACCCATTAGCCTTGAAGCTTTCAAAGGTGGGCTCGGTGAAAACGTGGTGCCTGCTGCAGAGATTCGGCTGGCTGAATTTATTAAAAAGGCTCAAACTGAGCATCTTAAGAATGAGTTGTTGGATTCGGGGAACTCCGTGGTGGTTTTGATGCGTCGACTTGAACTCGCCTCAAATGTAGAAACTGAAGACGATTTAAAACGACTGCCTTTACTCTATCCAAACCTGTCTAATCTTTAAGCGTCGATTTTGTAAAAACTAAATTCTCACTGACTGATCCCAACCCTGTTCACTTATGGCACTTGCTCGTATTCAAGCCTCGATCGTTAAAAATTTGCTCAAGATGGGGCACCTGTCGGATGCGCAATGCCAAACAATAATCGATACGGATCAGGATTTTTCAGGTTTGGCTTTGGAATCGCTGTTATTTGAAGAGTATAAAATCTCCCCGTTTCAGGTCTTATTTGCAAAGGCGCAAGCATTCGATATGCCGCCGATTAACGTAAAGCATTGTCTGGTCAGTGAGGCGACGTTTTCGAAGTTAGAGCAGGACTTTTGCCGTGAAAATAGCGTCCTCCCGCTCGGCTTTGCCGGTGATTGTATCATCGTTGCCGTGAGTAACCCATTTGATCTCGAGACGATTAACAAGGTAAAAGAGATGGCTGGAATGCCTGTCTCAGTACTTCTTGGACTGGAAGGTGCAATTAATGATGCATTGCGCGGTGATGAAGAAGAGCGACAGGCCGTGGGTTTTGGTGATGTGGTTGAAGCGCTTGGTATGGATTTTGCGAGCGAAGAAGATTCGGAAGATGATTTCTCCGACGAAGAGTCTGCGCCGATTATTAAGCTGGGTAATCGCATCATTGAAGAGGCTTATTTTGCCGGTGCCAGTGATATCCATATTGAACCTTTTGAGATGGAGACTCGGGTGCGTGTTCGTATCGATGGTATTTTAAAGCATCAACTTTCGATGCCGCCTGCGGCGTCGGGTGCATTGCTGGCTCGTTTGAAAGTCATGGCTGAGCTCGACATTGCTGAAAAGCGATTGCCGCAGGATGGGCGTATTCAGTTTAAGCAATTTAACAAAAAGGGCATCGACGTGGATTTACGTGTAGCGACGGCACCACTGAATTATGGTGAAGGTGTGGTCATGCGTATCTTGGATAAGCAAAAGAGCACTTTGCCGCTGCCTGCGTTGGGGTTTTCAGATGAGAATCTCAGCCGTTATAGAGAATTGATCACGCGCCCGTATGGTATGGTCTTGCACTGTGGGCCGACTGGTTCTGGCAAGTCGATGACGCTCTATTCTGCGCTGAATGAGATTAATAAGGTCGATGTCTGTATTCGTACCGCAGAGGATCCGATCGAGTATACCTTGCCTGGCTTATTGCAGATGCAAATGCAGCGTAAGATCGGTCTGACTTTCGCCACTGCGCTGCGTGCATTCCTTCGTCAAGATCCAGATGTGATCTTGGTCGGTGAAATTCGTGATAAGGAAACAGCTGGCATCGCTGTTGAAGCCGCACTGACAGGTCATATGCTCTTCAGTACCTTGCACACGAATGATGCACCGACGACTGTTTCTCGACTGACTGAGATGGGCGTGGAACCGTTTATGATTTCAGCTTCTTTAGTATGTGTGTGTGCTCAACGGTTGATGCGACGTGTCTGTAAAACGTGTAAGCAAGTTCATCTGCAGACAGGTAACGAAGCTGCGATTATGCAGCGTGCTTTAGGGTGGGCTGGAAAAGTTCCGCGTGTGAGCGAAGATGGCTGCCCGAGTTGCGGCGGTAATGGCTACAAAGGCCGTGTCGGTATTCACGAATTAATGGCGACCAGTGAAGAACTTGTTCAAGCGATTAATTCCGAAGAAGAAGCGGTTGTGCTCAAACGAATTGCGATGCGTAATGGAATGAAGACTTTGCACCAAGACTGCATGCTGAAGGTCAAGGACGGCTTGACGACCATGGAAGAGGCCTTGGGTGCGGTGCCGCCTGATATGGAGCAATACGAAGTTTCCGAAGGCAGCTAGTATTATTTAGCAACTTCTTAGTTTAGCGCTGCTAAGATCGATTGAGCGATCCGCGCGCTACTTCCTTTATTATTTCCGTGCCAGTCTCTGCCCGCCTGTGACATTGCAGTTCGTGCCATCGAGTCTTTGGCTAGATCCAACACGAGTGCCTTGAGGTGGTTTTCATCAATTGCGGACAGCGCTGCACCACTTTGCACTAAGGATTTTGCCACTGCCTTAAAATTCGTCATGTTAGGCCCCATTACAATAGGAATGCCGATACCAGCTGCTTCAATCGGTGTTTGCCCCCCGGTGTTGGGCTCAAGGCTTTTGCCAATGAAGGCTAGGTCCGCCACTTGCGTGAGTCGAGCGAGCTCACCAGTTGTATCGGCCAACTGTATATTGACGCGGTTCGGCGTCGCGGTGTTTTGTGAGCGTTGATGCCAAATGAGCGGTTGCTGATTGAGTAAGCGTGTGATTTCTGGGGCACGCTCTGCATGGCGTGGCACTAAAAGCAGACGGCAATCGAAACCAGTCGCAATGAGACTCGCTTGAATACGCAGAAGAGCCGCTTCTTCGCCAGGCCAGGTCGAAGATCCGAGTAAGATGAACGGGGGCTCTTGCTCGGCTTGATATCCAAATCCAAGCTCTTCGCAGAGCGTCGTATGTGCGACTTGATCGAATGGCGTCCCGAGAGTGACATCAAATTTTATACTGCCAGTGGATAAGGTTGTATCTGCTTTGGCGCCCAGTTCAATCAGACGCGCTTGATCTAGATCGCTGGCTGCGAAGATGCAGTCTAGCTTTTGTAGCAGGCGTTTTGCGAATCCAGGTATTTTTTGATAACGTTTAAAACTTCTATCTGAGATGCGTGCATTGATTAGAAAAGTGGGGATGCGATTGATACGCGCTCGATACAAGTGCTCAGGCCAGAGTTCGCTCTCGGTCATAATAATTACGTCCGGTTGGATTCGTTGCCATGCCAGTCGAGAAAATAGCCAAAAATCGAGCGGGAATACGCCTATGCTGTAGACGTGATCTTTGTAGCATTTTTTTGCTTCGGCGTATCCGGTGCTGGTGGTGGTGGTCAGTACGATTTCGACAGTATCGTCTGCCTGTAAGGCTTGGATCAGTGGGCCAATTGCCAGTATTTCACCGACGCTGACTGCTTGCAGCCAGATGCGTTTCTTGTTCGGGGCGGGTGGGCTAAGTCGCCGGAATCGCCCGAGCCGATGCTGGAAGTCTTTTGCGTAACCGCCACGCCGCCACATACGCCAGCCGTAGTATGGCAGTACTACTAATAAGGTGGGGAGATACAGTAATCGATAAAACCAAATCATTTTAGAGGATATCAATCGTGATTAAGCCAGTTTGAAAGTTTAAAAGCGATAAAACTGATCTGTCGCGGATCTGTAGTAAATAAAATTGGCCAAATGCTTGCATCTCCAAGCCTCGGATGTGAGCTTCCGGTCCTGCATTGGATGAGTGTTGGTAGCGATATTCGACCGCCTAGGCTTCGCATGTGAGTCAATATCGCATTTAAGCAAATAATGGTCTAAAAGATCGATTTCTATTGACCCGAGAGCTACGTTTAATTTGTTCAACGATTTCCAAAGGAGAGGTGACAGAGTGGCCGATTGTGCATCCCTGGAAAGGATGTGTGGGGGTAACTCCACCGAGGGTTCGAATCCCTCCCTCTCCGCCATTTTAAGGTTAAGCCGTCGATAATAGCGGATAGTAGGAGGAGAACGAATCAGAGCAGAGGGTTTGCGGAGCGCAGCTGTACGGACAGCTGCAAGTTGGAGCCGTAGTCCGGAGTGTTGCCAAGTCAATCGTCAGAGTCATTTTCAATTATTGGTGCAGGCGATTCGACCGTCTCGCGCTGTATTACAGGCAATTGATGACCGCACCCGAAGTGTTGTGTTCATGGTTGAAACTGAGCGCATGCAATGCATCGTCGAGTGCACATGTTTATTGAATCTCAAGAATTGCCACCTATCGGCACCAATGCGTTTGCCCTAATTGAACCATCACGTAAGGAGTGTGTGATTGTCGATGCACCCGCCGACGCCTACGATTGGGCAATGCAAGTTGCACAGCAGCATGACTGTCAGATTGTGGCGCTGATTTTGACACATGGGCACTGGGATCATATTTTAGATGGCCACAAATTTGCCGATGCAGGGATTCCAACCTATGGGCATCTGGCCGACACTGAAATGTTTGCGGCCCCTTCTAGAATGGCGAGCTATGCCATTCCAGGACTGAACTTATTGCCTGTGCCGATTGAGCACTGGATCAAAGCGGGCGATACGCTCAATTTACTGGGCGACCAGTTGGAGATTCGCCACGTACCCGGTCATTGTCCTGGGAATATCCTAGTATATGTGGCTAGCGCACAGGCCGCGATCGTCGGCGATGTGATTTTTGCCGGAAGCGTAGGTCGTTACGATTTGCCGGGTGGCGACTTTTCAGTGCTCGAGCAATCGATTCAAACGCAGGTTTATACACTGCCGGATGCGACGCTTATTTATCCTGGGCATGGCCCCAACACTACGGTCGCCAAAGAAAAAGAGGGGAATCCATTTGTGCGCGTATGAGTTTACCTGATCAGTCGCACCAAGCTTTTATGGCCTATGCGCTTGAATTAGCGCAGCGAGCCTGGGGGCAAACGCACCCGAACCCGATGGTCGGTGCGGTCATCGTCGAGCAGGGGCAGATCGTTGCTGAAGGCTGGCATCATGCGGCGGGGCAAGCGCATGCTGAAATCGAAGCGCTGCAAGCGTTGGGACGAAGGCCGGCTGACGGGGCGACTATTTATGTAACTTTAGAGCCTTGCAGTAGCTGTGGCCGCACCGGCGCTTGCACGACTGCCATTCTTGAGTCGGGCATACGGAATGTAGTCGTCGGGGCAGTCGACCCGAACCCAGATCATGCAGGAAAAGGGCTCGCGCTCTTACGCGCGGCGGGCGTCGATGTGATCGAAGGGCTGCTGGGCCAGGATTGCACCGATCTAAATTTAATTTTCAACCATTGGATCGTGAGTCATCGTCCGCTACTTGCGGCGAAAATGGCGCTTACATTGGATGGTAAATTCGCGGCGGCTTCGGGACACTCGCAATGGGTAACAGGGGAGGCGGCGCGAGCGGATGTGATGCGTTGGCGACGCTATTTTCCGGCGATCGCAGTGGGAGCCAATACGGTGCTTCGCGATGATCCGAGTCTGACGAGCCGGCTTGGCGAGTCGACTTGGTGCCCGCGGCGTTTTGTATTTGACCGGAGTTTACGCACTGTGTGCGAAACACGCTGGCCGCAGCTTTATCGAGACGCGCACTTGGCGCGCACGACTGTACTGTGTGGCCCGGCAGCGGATGTTGATCTACGCGGTCAACTCACTGCTCATGGTGTGAGCGTCTGGGAATTACCAGAGGTCGACGGACATTTGGATTGGGAGGCTTTTCGCACACGTTGCGCAGAGGACGAAATCTGCGGCGTCTATGTCGAAACTGGACCAGCGCTGGCCTCTAGTTTGCTGGAACGGCAGCTCGTCGACTATGCGTTTATTTATCAAGCGCCGAAGTTTATGAGCGATTGCGCGACACCGGGTATCGGTAGTGCGCGCGATACACAGTCAATGCGTGATGCCTTGCAGCTCAATCATGTGCGCCATGCAATTTTAGGTGAAGATATTCTTACTCGTGGCAGTTTTTAATCAGTATCAACAACACTCGCACTTTTTATGACTCAAAAATCTCTCATTATCGCCACTGGCAACGCCCACAAAATCGAAGAATTCGAATTACTACTCAAGGGACTAGAATTTGACGTGGTTTCTGCAAAAGCCTGTGGTGGCATGCCAGATGTGGATGAGAACGGTTCGACCTTTGCGGCAAATGCACAAATTAAAGCCGGGGCGTTGCGTAAGCTCGCGCCTGCAGATGCTTGGGTGATGGCGGACGACTCTGGCCTTGAAGTTGATGCACTCGACGGGGCGCCTGGGATCTATTCCGCACGTTACGCCGGAGTGGAGGCGAGCGACCAAGACAATGTAGCGAAACTACTCGAGGCGTTGAAGGATGTGCCGAAGGCGAAACGCACCGCACGCTTTCGCTGTGTTCTGTGTGTGATCGATCACGAAGGTCACGTCACACATTACGACGGCAGCTGTGAAGGCCGCATCGATACCGAATTGCATGGCGACGGCGGCTTCGGCTACGACCCGATCTTTATTCCAGACGGCTACAATGAAAGCTTTGCGCAACTCGGTGATGCAGTCAAGAGTCAGCTTAGCCATCGCGCGAAAGCAGTTGATTTGATGTGCAGCATCTTAGCGAAATAAATGCCCGTTGCATTCTTTCGCTGTTAACTGCAGTTTCTATCGGATCGAATATTTTTACTGGGATGACTCCTGCATAAGCAGTCGCTACGAATGATCGAGATGGCAGTAGCGAGCGAGTTTAGCACGCGTTTGAATTGTTGAGTGCCAGGAATGATTTCTTTACCATTTCGGTCGCTTTATGCTTTGCAGCTAATGGTAGGGCGGCGTAGCGTGGCGATATGGAATTTGTTTTTGATTCACCACTTGATATGCACTTGCACCTTCGCGAAGGGGCAATGATGGAGCGCGTGACGCCGCTTACCGCGGAGCATTTCTCCGGAGCGATCATTATGCCGAACCTGGTGCCGCCAGTTGATAATCTTGAGCGCCTGCAAGTGTATCGTGATCAGATCAATGTGGCCAAGGGCGACACGGTCTTTGACCCGTTGATGATGTTGTTTTTTCGCAACTACAGTGCAGCTGAGCTTACCGCCGCGCGTGAGCACATCTTCGGCATCAAGCTCTATCCGGCAGGAGCAACCACTAATAGCGAAGCAGGGGTTAAAGAGCTCAGTGCAGCCGAGGGCACGTTCAAGTTAATGGAGGAAATGGGGATTCCGTTGATGATTCACGGCGAGACACATGGATTCGTGATGGATCGTGAGAAGGAGTTTCTCGCTAGTTATGAGTATCTCGCGCAAAAATTCCCTAAGTTAAAAATTACGATGGAGCATATCACGACGCGGGATGCGGTCGAGTTGTTGGATCGCTATGAGAATCTATATGCCACCGTCACGCTGCACCACTTAATTATCACACTTGACGATGTGGCAGGCGGCATGTTGCAGCCGCACCTTTTTTGTAAGCCGATCGCGAAGCGTCCGGAGGATCGCGAAGCGTTGTTGGCGGCTGCCTTGCAAGCTCATCCTAAATTGATGTTTGGAAGCGATTCCGCGCCACACCCAATCTCCAAGAAGGAGTGCTGCGGCTGTGCGGCAGGCCTTTTTACCGCTCCGGTTTGTTTGCCAACACTGGTCGAACTGTTTGAGGAGCACGGGGCGTTGGATAATTTGCAGGCATTTGTCAGTAGCAATGCCCAGCGCATTCATGGTTTTACGCCGTTATCGAAAACCGTTAAGCTGGAGAAAGTCGGAATGCTTGTGCCAGAAAGCTATGGCGACGTAGTGCCGTACCGTGCAGGCGAGACGATCCCTTGGGCAGTGACCTCAATTCACTAATACGTGGCCACCGTCGTAAGACGGGGGGTGCATTGGCTAACTCTGAGGCACCCCGGTCTTAAGACGGAGGCCGCCGTAAGAGTGATGCACAAAAAACGACGGACACGCAAAGCGTCCGCCGTTTTGTATATAAAAAGTGTTGAGTTTGAGCGCCTACGCACGGCCCATGTAGGACTTTTCTGAGGTGCTGATCTTGAGTACGTCGCCTTCTTTGACGAACAAGGGTACCTGCACGACGAGGCCAGTTTCGAGTGTAGCTGGCTTTTGCACATTGCTGGCGGTGTCGCCTTTAATGCCTTCGGCGGATTCGGTGACTTTCATCTCGATCGACGCTGGTAGTTCGATTTGGATCGGCTTGTCGTTGACGTGAAGAATGCTGTATACCTGAGTCTCGACGAGGAAATCCTTTGAGTCTTCGACTAGAGAGGTATCGAGGATAATATCTTCGAAGGTTTCGGGATCCATAAAGTGGTAGCCGTCGCCATCGACGTAACTATATTCAAGCTTCACCATATCGGTGTGCATAATCTCGACGGAGTCCGTGGTGCGGATTTTGGTATTGGTGCTGGATCCAGAACTCAGGTTGCGCATGGTGACTTGCATAAAGCCAGCTTGACGGCCTTGTGTACGGTGCTGCACGTCAAGAACTAGGTGTGGAGTACCTTGGTAGTTAAGGACCTTGCCTTTGCGAACGTCTGTAGGAGATGCCATAAGTATTTGTAGTGTTAGAAAACGTTGATCTTCCAGTGCTTTGCGAGGCTGTCAAGCGATTCGGTAGCAGTGCACATGGTGGCTACGCGCGGCTTACTGATCAGCACTTAATTGTTTGAGCAAATTTTCGCAGCCATCTTCGATTAGATCGAGTACGTGTTCGAAGCCATGGTCACCACCATAATAAGGATCAGGAACTTCGGTTTGGCGATGATTGGTGCAATAGTCGCAAAAGAGTTGGACTTTGTGGTGCATTTTAGCAGAAGGGTCGAGGGCGCATGCATCGATCAGGTTTTGATTATCCATCGCCAGAATTAGATCGTATACTTCAAGGTCGCTGGACTGTAGCTGACGTGAATGGCCGATGATCGGGATATTGCGTGCACGCATGGAGTATTGCATGCGTTTGTCGGGCGATGAACCAGCGTGAAAGCCAATAGTGCCAGCGGACTCAATCTCGAATTGATCGGTGAGTCCGGCTTGGTCGACTAGATGCTGCAAGACGCAGTGACCTGCCGGGGAGCGGCAGATGTTGCCCATGCAAAGAAAGAGGATTTTGTTCACTAATGCAGGCTACTGATGGTGGTTTATTCGCCGATGTTTATATCTGTTCCGAACTGTGCGATGTGCGCCGCTGCGACGCGTTCGAGGTCTTCATACTGAATCACGTGGCCGAGTGCACCTCGGATCTGTCGTGAGTTTTTCATGCTCTTGGTGAGCGCGATCAGTTTAGGGCGCATCCACCGTAGATCGGTGTGCTTTTGTTGCCGAAAGGGACGTGCCATTAGCCTGCGCGTATAGTCAAGGATCGTTTGCCAGCGCTCGGCGACTGTCGGGGGGGCGGGCACCACGCCGTACTCAAGGTAATGCTTGATGTCGCGAAAAATCCATGGGTAGCCTAGTGCGGCGCGGCCGATCATCAAGCCAGCGCAATTGGTTTGTTCGCGGATGCGAATTACATCGTGCGCGCTACTAATGTTGCCATTGCCGATGACGGGAATCGTGAGCTCTGTCGCGACTTCGGCAATGAGTGGCCAATTAGCGTTGCCACTGTAGCCTTGCATTTTGGTGCGACCATGAATCGTAAGTGCCTGTGCGCCTTCGCTCTCGACGATGTGGCCGACCTCGCGCGCAACAATGGTTTCGTCGTCCCAGCCAGTCCGGATTTTGGCAGTCACAGGGGTGTCGGGGACAGCGCGGACCACGGCTCCGACGACTTTAGCTATTTTCGCCGGATTACGCAGCATTGACGAGCCCGCATCCATACAGATTACGCGATCTGCGGGACAACCGAAATTAATATCAATAAAGTCGGGTTGCAGGCGATCGACCAGAAGGCGCGCCGCGTCGGCCATCGAGTCTGGGTTGGCACCGAAGATTTGCACCCCCATTGGGCGCTGCTGTTCGGTAAAGTCCACTGTTTCCCAGAGTTTAGGGTCTTCACGAATAAGCGCATCGGACTGCACGAACTCGGTGACCATGACGTCGGCACCTTGCTCTTTACAGAATTGCCGAAAGACGATGTCCGTAACTCGCGCCATCGGAGCAAGATAGAGGGGGAATTGACCGTGTTGGAACCAAGGGAGCATGCAATTATCAAACTTTGTGTGAAAAAATGGGAATATTATGAAGTTAGGTGGCTCTAAAAATTTGTCTATCGAAAGATTCGACAAAACGTAGAACTAATGATATTCTATAAATTCTAACCATAATTATATAAAAATGAAAAAATTCCTACTTATTCCGATTCTGTTAATTGCTGGTGCGATCTCAGCGAGCGCGTGTGGCAGTTGTGCTGCTCACAGTGATGCTGATGCAAAAGATGGTGCTGCTGAATGTGCTAAATCTAGTGACGAAAAAAAGGCTGCTTCCTCTGACTGCGCAAAGGAGGCTGATGCAGCTTCTAGCAAGAAGTCATGCTGCCCATCGAGTTAACAGCAGGCTGGTCTTAATCCAAAGCCCCGTTGGTCTTTCAGATCACGGGGCTTTTTCATTTTAAAAATAGCCAAAGTCAGGGGTTCGCGCAGTGCTGATAATACTTAACTACATTTAAGCAGGTGACAAATACCCAGTTTCAATCAATGCCAACAGCAGACCGTAGAGCGAACTGCCGCTGGGCATTTAGATCCAGTAAGCGCGGTAAGAACTATGGGTGGTAAACATTCCCAGCAGTAAGAGACTGAGCCAGGCGTCGTGGATGATAATCCCGATGCTAAAGTTTAGGCTTAAAATGGTTGGTCAATCCCAGAGTGATCATGCTATCAGGACGAACGCGAAACCGTAGGTCGATACTTAAAATGCGTGATAGACACAGTTCTATTTGGTTGTTGGTTTGCTTTTTAAAGAGGGAGTGGTGTAGGCCGATCAAGGCGGAAAGAAACAAAGCACTCCGATTATTGGGTCGAAGATCGACACCACTAAGGCTGATACTCGCAGAAGCAGTAGATCTCTGGATTCGCAGTTAGTTTAGCGCCAATTAACCCATTCGGGACTTTGTCGGAATGCAGGAATGAAATCGTCGCGCTTTTTTGTAACTAGCATGACAGTGTTCAACGCTTAAAATGCTGAGTGAGATAGTTTCCACCAATACAGTAAAAAAATATAGGTAATTTTCAGGTGGATCTTAAGTCGGGTCGTTTTGCAGTGATTTTTACTCGACATTAAGTATAACAATCTAAAGATTAGTTTTATGGGATTTACTAACACTGTGTTAATTGTTGATGACGAGCCACACGTACGGATGTATATGAAGCTGATCTTGAAGAAAGTTGGATTCGATAATTTTATTGAAGCGAAAGACGGGCAAGAAGGTATCGATCTCTATAAATTACGCTGTCCTGATTTAGTACTACTTGATGTAAATATGCCAGTGAAGGAAGGCATGGAGGCACTCGAGGAGATTATGCAGTTCGATTCCACTGCTGTGGTTGTAGTCACTTCCTCTGTGGCATCGCGTCAAGCCGTAGAGCAGAGTGTCGAGCTTGGTGCCTCTTACTATATTCGTAAAGATACACCTAGGGGCGAGATCGTAGATCAGTTGGATTCCTTGATCAATGATGTTTGGGAGTAATCATATTCAAGATGATTGATTCAATGGCTAACGACGGTGATCAAGATACGCCAAGTGTGAAAAAGAAACAGAGTGCACAGGGCGTGCGTTATTCACTCAATGAGATGTTGGTCGAAGTTGCTGAAGAGCGTAATCTGCATAATCGGCGTGAATTACTTGACGCTAATGAGATTAGTAAAATGTTTGCTGATAAGCGCCACATAAAAAGAACTATGAAATGAGTCTAACTATTAGAGCAGAGTTAGAAGCTAGGCATATCCTGATTTCAAATGAGGCATATAGCTTAGCATTAGCTAGTGCCGAGGAGAATTCACTTGAGCTCTTGGAGTCATTGATTGAATCGGAGGCGGTCCCAAAGGATGTGGCTTGTCGTTTATGGAGTAATCGTCTGGGCCGCGCATATGTAAATCCGCTTTCGACTATTATTAGCAACGAAGCAATCGCCAACCTGCCAATTGAAATCGCTCGCAAGGGCAATGTCATGCCACTGTATGTGGTGGAAGATGGGCTTACTGTGGCGATGCCAAATCCCGATGATAAGGCCTTAGTGCGTCGGCTTGCTGCAATTTCAGGGAAGCAAATTAGCCCTGTATTTTGTTTGAGTAATGAGGTTCGTGATGCCATCGGTTTTCATTACAGCACAGACCAATCTGTGCAGGAGCTGATATCTCAGCTAGAGCGTAGGCAAGGCACGATCCTGGCACAGCTGGATGCCGAAGATCTTGAGGGGATGGGAAGGGTTGAGTCGATTATCGATTTGTGCAATGCGATATTGTATCTAGCGATTAAGGAGCGCGCATCTGATATTCACATAGAACCGCTAGGTTCGCATACGAGTATTCGATTTCGTGTGGATGGTCGATTGAAGCGGGTCTTTCAGATCGCTTCAGCGCTTCACGCGCCGTTAAATTCACGTATTAAAATCGAGAGTGATCTTAATATCGCAGAATCACGCTTCCCGCAAGATGGTCGTTTTTCGATTCCGTTGGGTACAGAAAGTGTGAGTTTTCGTGTGTCTGTAATCCCGTCTATTTAT
Organism: Opitutia bacterium; assembly: GCA_029252625.1. Taxonomy (GTDB): domain Bacteria; phylum Verrucomicrobiota; class Verrucomicrobiia; order Opitutales; family Coraliomargaritaceae; genus Lentimonas. The sequence continues at coordinate 37,095 of JAQXBA010000128.1, forward strand.
GGTGAGAAAATCGTTCTGAGAGTATTAGCGCTGACTGGCAAAAAAGATTTCCAGTCATTGGATCAGATGTTCATTTCACAAACAATTTTAGTGCCTTTTAAAGAGGTGATTCGCAGTCCGAATGGTTTAGTTTTTGTGACTGGGCCGACCGGATCTGGTAAGTCGACTACTTTATATGCAGCCTTGCACGAGATCAATACGGCAGATGTGAATATTTGTACGATCGAAGACCCAATTGAGGCTCGCATGAATGGTGTGATTCAGACGCAAGTGAATGCTAAGATTGATTTAAATTTCTCGCGCTTATTGCGTTCATTACTGCGTCAAGATCCAGATGTGATACTGGTCGGCGAAATTAGAGATTTTGAGACTGCAAAAATTGCTACCGAAGCTGCTTTGACAGGGCACCTAGTGTTTTCGACACTGCATACAAATAATGCGATTCAAGCGGTGATTCGGCTCATTGAGTTAGGAATTGAGCCTTACATGGTAGCGCCATCGATTTTAGCGGTAATGGCCCAGCGCCTTGCTGCTAGAATTTGTGAAAATTGCAAACAAGCTTATATGCCGGAGTACGATGTAATAGATCATTATTTTAATGACTGTGAATCAGTGCATTTGCCTTTTTTGTATCATGGAGTCGGGTGTGAGCATTGTCGTCAGACTGGTTACTTTGGCCGCATCGCTTTTCATGAATTGGCCTTAGTCACTGAGGAGATGCGCACGCTTATTTCAGCGAATTCGACTGATCATCAGTTGGGAGTTGCCGCCCGGCGTGCAGGTTATCGACCATTGCGTTATGATGCATTGAAAAAAGCCCTGTTAGGCTTAACCACTCTAGAAGAGATCGAATCTAAAACAGCGACGGAGTGGATACTTGATGAGGATTATTCATACGGTGTTCTCAACTAATTAGCAGAATGTAGTTGTGGGGATTTCATTTTCGAACAGTATTATAGTATCAAAGTGGTGTGGAAGTATCGGTGATTTTACCGTTCTGAGTTCTAGCGGTGTCGTATTGTCCTGCAGAATTGAATGACCATCGAAGATCGATTCGATTACGCATCAGCGGCGCTGTCCTCAACATCGTAAATGTAACCAACGCCGTGCACTGTTCTGAACGCATCGAGGGTTAAGTCGTGGTGTTTGTAGAGGTCACGGATTTTTACTATGTATTGATCGAGTGACCGACTACGCACATCGGCATGAATCCCCCAGACTGAGTGGATTAAGTTTTTACGTGTCAGCACGCTGTTTGGGTGAGCATTGAGGTAGGCAAAGATGCCGAGCTCTTTACGACCGATGCTTTCGGCTAGGCCATCGGGAAATAGTACTTCCAGACGCTGCGGGTTGACTACCGCACCACAGAAAGAAAATGGCTCGTCGGTAGTCGTTGTATTCTGAGTGATCTTCGAATCGTTGATTGTTTCGGCGCGCCGCAGTACTGCATTGATACGTGCGATCAGTTCCGGATAGCTAAAAGGTTTAGTGATGTAGTCATCGCCGCCCATCTCGAGCGCCTTTACTTTTTTAAGCTCTGCGTTTTCTCCTGTTAGAAAAATGACGGGCGTATTAATCCCAGATTTGCGCAAGTCATCCATCAGGGCAAAGCCAGTTGAGTCGGGCAGGTTTAGATCCAGTAACAGTAGGTTTGCAAAGTTACTTTTTAGGTAACGCCTAGCGTGTGAGGCCTCGTTACATATTTGGCTTTGCATACCAGCTAATTCCAAGTGAGTGGCAATCACGGTTGCAAGGTCTTTGTCGTCCTCCGCGATGACGATGAGTGGTTTGGATTGATTGTTCATATTAAGAGGTTAACCCAAAGAAGTCTTCTAAAACTTGGGCGGCATGAGCCTCAGGTTTGACTTTCGGGTAGCTAGTGAGAATGCGTCCGTCTGCTGCCACTAAAAAGGACATCCGATGGATTCCGTCATATATACGGCCCATAAACTTCTTTTCGCCGAACACGCCAAAGGCGTTTGCCAATTCAAGCTGGGTATCAGCAATCAGGGGGAAGGGGAGAGCGTATTTATCTTGGAATTTTTGGTGTGAGCGCTCGGTATCTTTGCTCACGCCAATAACTTTTAGGCCAGCCGCCTCGAAGTCTGCCCAAGTATCGCGGATCGCGCAGGCTTCTTTGGTGCAACCTGGCGTGTCGTCCTTGGGGTAGAAATAGATGAGGTAGGGGCTAGTTATTTCACTGCTATGAATCGTGGACCCGCCCTCTGCATAGCTAAACGCCGGCGCTTTTTGTCCTACAGTCAGTGGAATCGGAGGGGGCATAATAGAAATTAACAACTTGTAAGTTTGAATGTACTGCCAAAATATTTTTTTACAATTATTTAATTCATTTCCTGTGGTGTGATTAGCTGAAATTTTCCTTGTGCCAGCGACATCCTGCATCAAGTTGACTGTCTTATGGAAAAGTCACCATTACTTATGCTCGGACTGCCTAAAGGCAGTCTTGAAGATTCCACAATCAAGCTTTTTGCCAAAGCTGGTTTCGGTATTACAAAGAGTTCCCGCTCGTATCGTCCGTCTTTTGACGATGCCGAGTTGGACGGCCGCTTCGTGCGCGCACAAGAAGTGAGTCGTTACGTTGAGCACGGATACTTCGATTGTGGCCTGACTGGTCAAGACTGGGTGCGTGAGAACGCTTCTGACGTGGTCGA
>JAQXBA010000076.1 GCA_029252625.1 Opitutia bacterium
GTCCTGGGTCGGGTCGAGCTTATTCAACGGCTTGGCGCTGTCGGTGAAGAAGCGAAACGCATCGAAGTGACTGCAACAGGTGGGACGTGCTTCGACGACGGCATCAATCTCCGCTTGCGACAGGCGCATCGGCAGTTTGCCTTCGTGGCGGGCGCGGCCTTCGGGTCCACCTTGATAAACCATCGCCCATTCGTGCATGCCGAAGCAGCTAAACTGCGCGGGCTTATTTTGAACCGAACGACACAAGTCGAGGCTATATTGCAGCCGCTTGCGGGCTTTCAGATCGAGTTTGCTGGAGTCTAGGTAGAGTGCCTCGCCTTTGCGGCTGTAGTGTTTCTCGTTGTAGTCTGGATTGCCTTCGGCGGCTTCAAAGGCAACGCCGAGCCCTGGGTGCCATTTTTCGAGCAGTGCCGGCGCGAAGCGGAAATAGATGAAAACGAAGTCGTGGCTCGGGTGCATCTTGTCCGCGGCTCGGCGCGAGCGGTAGGGCATGGTCCACTGCTGTGCTTTTTTGAAGTGAGCCTCTGCGGTGGCCTGCCAAGTGGCAGCGGGCAAGGCTGGCTGGTTGTCGGTAGGCATTGGACTTATTCGTTAGTGGCTTGTAGTGGGTCAATTTAGTGGAAGAAAACGTAGCGTGCAGCTTTAGCAAACGTCCATCGTATCAGCTCTTAACCACTGAACGTTTGCTGAAGCTGCACGCTACAATAAAAACTCGATTCATCTAAATGCGAAAGTATCAACGTAACAACGCATTAGGTCTCGTCGCTTGCTTCGCTGTTGGCGGGTAACTCGTTTGGAAACATCGTGTAGTAGCTCATAATCACCCAACTCAGCATCAGCGGGTAGAGCAGGGTCGTGAGTAGCACCGAGCCGACGATGCCGATGATCACACCGGTCCACATGCCGACGACTTCTTTAACGACCAGCACACAGATCGGAATAATGACGACGATGATCGCCAGCACATAGCCGATCGAAGTGGTGCCAAAGTAGAAGCCCGAGTCTTCTTTCTCCAATGGCATCTCGCAACCTGTGCAGTGCTTGTTGAGCCGAAACCAATGCTTAAACATGCCGAAGGCCCCGCAATTGGGGCAACGTCCAGTCAGGCTGCGTGCTATGATTTCTCCTCGTTCGACTTGCATCGCAGGGATATCAACGGGCGAGGGGCGGCCTGACAAGGATTGTTCGGTTTTGATTTAAAGCTGAATCCGCAGTTGGGATCGCCAGACTCCCGTCTGGCCTTCATCTCTAAAGGAAGCCGTTTTCTGCTGAGTTTTAGAATCGCCTAAAGGAGCGAGGGCGACTCGCCCTCGTTTTTGATTCGCAGTGGGGCAACGTGGGCGAGTCGCCCACGCTCCGATACTGCTGAGGCAGGCGCACCTCGCGTCGCTAGCACATTCGGGAGCTTCAGCCAGCACGCCGCAGTGCGCACCTGTGCTACCCCAAATTCCCACTACTGTTGACTTAAGACGAAATCGTGGGGTGCTCGCTTGCGCGTCACCAGCAGAGCCAGATCTACGACTTGCCCACAACCAAGGCTCCGCAGGGCATCCGCAAGCGGAACCCCCACGCTTCCTTAAGTCAACGGTAGCGCCCCAACCCCTGCGCCACCTTTTCCACGATTCATGGCTCGTCATTTGCTGCGGAGTCGGCAGAGTGTCACCATCTAATGGTATTGCAGAGATTATTTTGCGCGCCGATAACAGACAAAACGATGACACCCACATTTACACAACTCGGCATTCCTGATGATCTAAACCAAGGGATCGAAGCCCTCGGCATTATTGAGCCTACCCCCGTACAAGCACAGGCGATCCCTTTCTTGATGGAAGATGGCGGCGACTTGATCGCACAAGCTCAGACTGGCACTGGTAAGACCGCTGCCTTCGGCCTGCCGCTGCTTGCCAAGATCGACCCGACCTTTAAAGAGATCCAAGGCGTGATCATCGCGCCGACGCGTGAGCTCGCTCAGCAGATTGCCAAGCAGCTGTTCCGCTATACCAAGTTTTCGGCCAAGATCTTCGTTGAAGTCCTCGCAGGTGGCGACAAGATCGACCTGCAGGTTAAAAAGCTACAGCGCCCGACGCATATCGTCGTGGCGACTCCAGGTCGCTTTATTGACTTGCTCAAGATCAAGGCGATTCGCTTGCAGTCGGTGCGTCATTTGATTTTGGACGAAGCTGACGAGATGTTGAGCATGGGTTTCCAAAAAGAGCTCGAGGCAATTTTTAAGGAAACAAAGGATCGCAAGAGTACCTGGTTGTTTTCAGCTACCTTTCAGCAGCGGATCAAAAGTATGGTCGAGGAGCACATGTCTGCCAAGGCGCACATGATCAAGGTCGATAAGAAGCACGTGGTGAATCAGAACATCGATCACCAGTTCGCGATCTGCTCGCGTGAGGATAAGACCGACTTTATCTACAAATATTTGAAGGCACATGGTGATGATCGCGGCTTGATCTTTTGCCGCACACGCGCGGGTGCTGTCTCGCTGGGGAGTGATCTGACCAAACTCGGCCTTGCGGTCGGCGTCTTGCAAGGTGACCTGAGCCAGAAGGATCGCGAGAAGGTGATGCGCTCCTTCAAAAAAGAGCGCACACAGTTTCTGCTGGCGACCGATGTTGCTGCCCGCGGCATTGATGTCGAAGGTCTATCTTTTGTCATCCAGCATCAGTTGCCAGATGCGATGCAGTATTACACTCATCGCAGCGGCCGCACCGCACGTGCGGGTAAGAAGGGCGTGTCGATTACATTGATTGAGCCAAAGGAGCGTCGTAAAATTACCCAGTTAGAAAAAGAACTCGGCTTGAATTTCTCGATGGTGGAGTAGTGCTGCAGAGTGTGCATCAACAGTAGGCGATGAGCACTGATCTGTGGCAAGTGCCCAGATTCGGTAGCAGCACAGCTGGATTCACTAGAGCATCTGCATGACTTGCTGTTTACTCAATTTCGTGAGCTCTTGAAAGGTGTTGGCATGCAAAGCTTGGTTGCAGGCGCCACCTAGTTTGCAGGTCATTGTATGTATCATTTAATACTGATCTTTGTTTTAAGTGATTGTTTGATGTCTTGAGATTTGGTTTTTCAGCTGGTGCGGCTGCTTGCTGGATGGCCACTGGGGATCTAAATCTGCTACGCCAAGTCGTTGAGCAAATCTAAGTAACCTCCGTAGGCTTGGAAAATGGTGAAAACAATGAAGGTAGCGACCAATACAAATAGCAGTGTCGGATAAACAATGGAGGCGTAAGTCATGGCGTGATTCGCCTGTGTTTGGTATTGTTGGCCAGTCTTGAGCATCATCTCGTCGAGCTTGCCGCTTTGGGTGCCAGCTGCGTAGAACGCCACGAAGTCGGGTGGAAACACTTTGTGCGCTTTGAGTTGCGTGGCGGGGTCTTCACCAGCGGCAAAGGTGGGTTGCATCGCTCGGTAGGCGCGGCTGATCTTTGGGTCGTGCGCGATATGTGCGGAGCCTTGCCAGGCAGTGTGCATCGGCACACCGGCATCAATGAAGGTGCCGAGTGCGTATGAAAAGTCGGCGAGTGCCTGTGCTTTGCTGTAGCGCCGCAGTAGTGGGACGCAGCGTAGAATGCGGGGCAGCATCGGGTTGTCCGTTTTGACTAGAAATAGGGTCAGTGCGCCGAGTGCCCATACTGGGCCGATTAGTAGCGAACTTTGTAACAGGTGTTGTTGAGCGTCCCATTCGAATCCGACTTCGTAGTCGATCATGCGAACAATCGGCAAAATCAAGGCTGCGAGGTGGTAGACGCCGAGCGGGTAAAGCAGGCCGAAGATGACCTTGAGCTGAGTGGCCCCGATGCGCTCGTGCCGATCGGAAAGCTTACGCAAGGTTTGCGGGAGGCGGCCGGTCTGCATTGCCGTACTGATAAAAACGCGATCTGCTTTCGGCAACCAGGCTGGTGCGGCGGCCATGACTGCTTCGATGGCAGTGCCGCTTTCAAACAATGCCGCCATGCGCAATCGATCTTGACTCGGTGGACCTGCACAGACGCTGAAGGCTTCGGCGATTCGTGTGCCCGAATTAAGATGTTCCGCGAGCTGCCGATACCAGTTAGAGAGAACTTTATGTGAAGCCATGAAGGAGGTCTGAGACTTTTTAGACGGGTGGAGGCTTGAAGAGTGGAGTCGGAGATTTGAGGACTACTTTTCTAGTTCGCGTTCGAGCTGTTCGAGGCGCGCGAGCTTGGCTTTGACCCGTTGCCGGTGGCGCTGCTGGCGTGCGGCGTTGTTTTTTAATTTATGAGCGGCGCTTTTTTTCGGCCGTCCGCGACGTAGATGGACGACGTTTTCGGGGATTGTGAAGAGGTTGCGTTGTCGGAATGGTTGTGGTGTTTGGCTGAGGTCAATTCCGTCGTCGATACAGGCGCTATCCGCAATCCGATTCGATTGCGTCACCCAGCTGGGTGCGGTGGTTTTGCTCAGCTGGCAAATCCAGTCCACATATGCGGCCAGGTAGGCATCGCAGTAGCCATGATCCTTGAGGCGTGAACGCAGGAGTGGCGGAGCATCTTGAATTCGCAAGTGTAGCTCGCGTGCCGAGGATATCTGTTTCAACTCGCTTTGCCATTGCTTGAAGCGGGGTTGAAAATCGCTCACTTGATCGATATTGAAGGTGACTTCAGCGGCAGTTGTGGGGGGTGAGAGTGACATGGCAGTAAGTAATTTACAATTCGATTTACATTTATATTGATACGTAACGCAATAATAAATAATAAACGATCATTCCGTTAGTCGATTGGGTGAACGGGCAGTGATCGTAGTCCGATTTACGCATCGGGTCAAACGTCAGGCACAACTGAATGTTACTGGGTGCTGTCAGGCTTTGGGTGCTGTGGCTTAGGTAGTCGCCATTAAAAATGCAGCGGCATCCGCCCTAGATATTTTCTGTGGCAGTTTGTGTCGCGGACAAAATGTGGGACTTAAGCTAGGTCCAAAACACGAGGCTGGTGTGCCACCAGCCGGATCTTAGTATCGGAGATTTTCGACTGATGGGTGAGTAGGCCTTAATGCCGGTTCTGTACCGGGCGCCTTAGCGCTTCTTTTTCATCCAGCCCAAGGAGATCGTTTTCTGATTCTTCACCTTGGTTTTCTTCGGTAGCATGGTCTCAATGAATTGCAGGATCTGATTGCGGCCGTCGCGTGTTTTGGCTGAGCAACTAAAGGCTTTGACGGCCTGAATTCCCCATTCGTCTAATTTCTGTAGGAATAGTTTTGCGTGGTTTTCCACGGTGGAGTCGGAGCTCTTGTCTGACTTAGTGAAGACAATCGAAACAGGCAGCTTGCAGGCCTGTAGCCATTCGATAAAGGCGAGGTCGCCTTCGACTGGTTCCATGCGGGAATCGACCAGTGCAAATACGTGCTTCAGGTTTTCGCGCCCGGTGAGGTAGCCACTCACGTTGATATTGAAATCGTTCTGCTTCGCTTTGGAGAGCCGTGCGTAGCCGTAGCCTGGTAAATCGACGAGGCTCCAAGTCTGATTTATATCGAAGAAATTAATCAGCTGCGTCTTGCCTGGCACGCTGGAGGTTTTAGCGAGTTCTTTCTTGGCCGTGAGCATGTTGATCAACGAGGATTTACCGACATTGGAGCGGCCGACAAATGCGAATTCGGGCTGCCAAGACGGCGGGCAGGCTTCGAGGTCAAGTGCACTGGTGCGGAATGTTGCGCTTTCAATTTTCATGAGTGCCGAGGGAATAAAGGGGAATTTACGAGAATGCAAAATATAAAGAGACTCGGGAGGGATGAGCTTCGGGTCGTCCGAGGTGTGAATTGCAGCGGGCGTGGCGGAGCTCGTTCCAACCGAGTTAGATTATCGATTCGCTCGGTGGCCGTCGCGGTCGCCACGCTTCGGAGCTGCCATTGCCCATGACTGCGGCACTGCAATGGCGTTTGGAACGAACGCCGCTACTTTTGCGTTTCATGCTTTCTCGCTTCAATTGTTCCTCTGTTCGTGCATGCTCAATTGATCCCGATCATGACAACTCTACTCAAAAAACATGCATTCACGCTGTGGCTAGTTGCCGCCGTGCTGCTCGCGGTCTATTTTCCTGAGCCCGCCTCGAATGGCGGTTTTTTGCGTGCGCAGTGGACCGCGCAGTTCGGCGTCGCGCTGATTTTCTTGTTGCAGGGCTTGTCGCTGCCAACGCGTTCATTGGCAGCGGGCTATAAGCCGAAGCGTCTGCATGTGTTCGTTTTGTCGTGGAATTACTTGTGGTTCCCCTTGGTGACGGGGCTATTGCTGGTGCCACTGTCGTGGCTGTTGACGCCGGAACTGTGTGTCGGGTTTTGGTTGTTAGCGATTTTGCCGACCACGGTGGCCTCGGCGATCGCATTCAGCTCGCTTGCCGGTGGCGACACGAGCAATGCCATTTTCTCGACGATTTTTTCCAACCTATTGGCGGTGTTGGTGGTGCCGACGATTGCGGTGGCTTATCTGGCGAGTGAGACGGCGATTGAGATTTCACTAACGGGGATTTTCGTGAGTCTGGCTCAGTTGTTGGTGTTGCCGTTGATTGTGGGGCAGGTGATTCGTCAGTTTGTACGGGCGCTTGCTGAGCGCATTGCTGGCTCGGCCAAATTGGTCAGTAGTGGTATCATTATATTTATTGTGCACGCTGCGTTTGCCCAGAGCGTGAGTTCGGGCCTGTTGGATGAGCTGTCACTGGCACTTTGCTTGGGGTTGGCTGTGGGCATCGTGACGGTCTTACTTGTGACGAGTGTATTGATCTGGTGGAGTGGGTCTTGGTTGCGCTTACAACGTGCGCAGCGAATTACGGCGTTCTTTTGTGCGAGCCAGAAGTCGCTGGCTTCGGGGCTGCCCTTGGCCTCATCGATACTGCTGGCAGCTCCGGGTGTAGTGGATCCTGCGATGGTATTGATCCCATTGATCTGCTTCCATCCAGTGCAGATGGGGTTCGCTGGTTTGCTGACGGGGCGTTTGGTGCAGTAGTGTGCTGCCTCCTAACATAAAGCCAATCGCTACAAATGCTCGTAGCGAGCGGGTTTATCCCGCGATTTCTTTGACTATACAAAAAAAGACCGCTCGAGAATGAGCGGTCTTTTGTGAGAAATGATAATTGAGCGACTAGAATGGTGGCTCTTCGTCGAGTACTTCGTCGGCTGGATCGAGGGCTGCGGAAGTGCTGCTGGCTGCGGCGCCTGCTGCAAGGCTTTCGATCTTCCATGCTGCAAGGTTGACATAATATTTTTCGTTATACTCGTTGCCGCGAAGGTCGAACGTGACTTTGACTTTTTCGCCAACGTTGAGCTTGTTGACTAGATCGACCTTCTCTTTAACACACTCGAACTTAATGTCCTGTGGGTATTTGTCAGCTTCGTCAGTCACGACGAATTCGCGCTTATTAAAGCCGCTGGCGAAGGTTTGTTCCTCGAAAATTACTTTTACGGTTCCAGATAATTCATGCATGAGTTAAATAAAACCCGATTCGTGCGGCAGAAGCAAAACTTTTTCGCATGAAAAGTGAGGTTTTACCTAATTGGCGGAACCAGCTTAGATATCGCCGCTACCATCGAGAATGGCTAGCACCTTTTTACGTGCGCCGCTACGGCTTCTAGCCACTGCGTCGAGCAGATCGTCGCTGGCCTTGGGGAGCGGTTTGGCCTGTCCTTGTTGCAGTAGATATATGTGATAGGCTAATTTGAAGAAAATGTCGCGGCCGTAGCTTTCGAGTAAGTTTGGCGTGCCAAGTTCAGGCTTGTGGATAAATTGATAGGGATCTTCCAATAGCAGCGCGGCATTGAAGCTGAAACTCTCTTTGCGATAGTAATAGAGGCCTGCAGGACGATTGGGCTTGCGGATAGAGTCGGGAAGTTTCTCAGAGTAATGGATTAGGTATGGGCAATCACTGGGACGCTTGCTGTCGATTCTACTAAACTCCTTAAAGTGCGAGGTCATGTGGTGGGTGGTGACGCTGGCATCAACTAGACGGTCCTGATAGACCATATTCCAGGCATGCCCGAGTGGTATGGTCGCTAGCGAATTTGTGCCGTCTTGCATAATGAGTAGGCCGTCCATCACCACTGTCGGGTGACCAAGCATCTGCAGCACTGCATCGACGATCACTGCGTGTTCGCGGCTAAACCAGCCCCAGTCGCCATCTTCGCCAGGAGCTTCATGTAGTATTGAGTTGAGTTCTTCGAGAGCGCTGTAGCGGATCATAGTTTAAATTGCTAAATGGAAACAATTATAGATGCAATGCTTGTGCGTGTCGATTTGCGGTCGAATACAGTTGGTCGCAATTTGCTGGCGGAAAATTCATTGGAAAGCGCTGCTCACTTTTTCTGGGTCGATTTGCATTATTTTTAATTGTCAATTTACGTACTGATGGTCGCAGCAATCATGATAACCGCGTTACCGGCCAAGAATTGCTAAACACTGGCAAGCCTTGGATCCGTTTTGACTAGGCACTCGAGCCAGTCGCAACAGTACTGGCAGGTGAGTCGAAGTTCGCTTCAGAAGTCGCAAGCTAAGGCGTTGATTCTAAATAGATAATCATCTTTGATTACTCGGGCAATGATCGCGGTATAAACCGACTTACTAGACAGTTCGTAGCGACTGTCTTTGTGATCGGATTTTTGGCATTTTGGATCCGATTCATTTGAGTGATCTGACAGAGGTATTCTAACTTGTTTCATTCGTTGAAGGAACGAAGGCGCATGACTTAGCTCTACTCAAGATAGCATCGCAATGTCTGTTCACGTTCTCCTCTAGTCTGCTTTCTCGTCCGCTGCTTCAATCAGATCAGTGCCAGCTTGGGCTGTGGCGATCATTGCCGAGTTTAGACGATTGCGCAGGATAAAATAGGCGATCATTGCGGGAATGCCGATCACGAGACCTGTTGCAGTGGTGATAAGGGCTTCGCCGATATCGCCTGCCAAGAGTTCAGGTCGTCCCATGCCGCCGCGGCCAATTGTTTGGAACGCGCTAATCATGCCGCTGACGGTGCCAAGTAGACCAATCATCGGTGCGACTGAGGCGACCACATTTAAATAAGTGACCCATTGCGAAACGCTATTCTCTTCAGCTTCCAAGTTTTCGATAAAGAGATTTTCTGTCTTCTCGCGGCCTTTATGAATTTTTTTGAGCGCCGGCGAGAGTGCGCGTGCTAGGAGGTTGCTGCCGTCTTGCAGGTGCTGGTGGCCTTGCTCGATATTACCGTTCATGAGCGCGTCGCTGGTGTTGATCAATTGCGCAGTAGTGAAGAACTTATTCAGTGTGGTTTCCTTCCATGAATAAAAGATAAGGAAGAACATGATCAACGAGCAGGTGCCGAGAGGATACATCGCCCAGCCGCCTTGCTGGATCAAACCCAATAGATTGAGGGTGTCTTCGCCAGTTTCGGCGCCCACGTCCTGAGCGTGAGTGATTGAGGTGAGTGCGAGGGTGAGTAACAATGTCGGGGCGTGCCTTGTGTGTGACCGCCAATTTGATGTGCGTTGTTTCATAGTTAGCGATTTAAGGATATAGTTATGTAGTCGAAGGCAACGCTCGGTCCTAGCCGCTGAGCAGAGTGAGCCAAGCTGGTGAGCGGCAATGATCGGGCATAGTCCCCCCATTTTCTAGATGTCTGCTGGATGTGTCTTTGCATTGTTTGATTTTTTTAGATGCTCGTTGAGTTGTTTGAAGGGGGCGTCAAAAGTGGGGTCTGTTTTGGGCCAAGCGAGTGACCGTTCTAGCATTTCTGTATGTAATATTATCGCATAATCTTGATCTCGCAATCCCAAGGCAGCGCCAATAGCTGTGGCGTAGCAGTGCGCGAGTTTTTCGGGTGGGTTCGGTGTCGAGAAAACGATCGGTTGCAGTGCGGTGTCGAGTGCACCAGCGAAGTCTTCGCTGCGTAATAGGTCAGCGCTGTGGGTGTAGTAGCCCAGCGCAGAGTCGCCGTACGGATTACGCGCCGCCAGCCACGCTTGTGTGAGTGGGCGTGCTTGGTCGTAGAGTTGAAGGCTGTTGTAGCTGTCGAGCACCGCGTCTTCGAGCGCAACTAGCGCAGCTGGATGACTGATCTGCGGCTTTAAAATGCCAGCCACTGCAATCGCTCGCGCGGGATTGTCGGACTGTAAAATGAGGTCGACGTAGTAGACGAAGAAGTGCGATTCGGTCGCGGGTAGCAACGAGATGATTTTAACGCGTTGCAGGTAGAGCAATTGTAGTAACTCCATCGCATTGTCGGATTCTCCGGCATCGATCCATTCGACCGCGAGCGTCTTGTAGCTTTCGCCTGGGATCGTGAAGCGCTCCACTTGACCGGACTTAAAAGTGTGGAGGATTTCGCCGGCACCCTCAGAGCTAGCAATTCGTATCAGTCCTTCGGATACATCGATCGAGTGGCCAGGGATCGCCTGTCCATTGTCGAGGTGGACGAGGATTGGTTGATGGAGTTCGGCATCGATTAGCGCAAGTTCGTCGGTCGGAATGGCCGCGGTGGCAATTGTAGTCAGTAGAAATGCCATTGAAATGAATCGAGGGATTCTCTTGTGGCGTCGTTGCTTGCAATGGCCCTCGTTATGGCCTGAGCGAATACGGGGAAGCCGTTGCAAGCAACGACGCCACGATTTCGAGATGAATAGAAACCTCATGGCTGCGCCTCCCGTGCGTTTTTTGCTGTCTGTATCGATAGCTCGGTTTGCGCCTGCACAAGTTCTTCCAAGTTAGGTAGCTTTGCCTGCGCGAGTGTGAACGCTTCGAAGTCTTTTAGGCGCTGGTCGCTGAGCAATTCCCGCAGGGTGTTGCACGCGGCTCTGCGGTCGCCGATTTGCTCAAACAGCAGGGCACTCTGCCAATAAGCATCGATGATGATCTCGGGGTAGGCGCGGTAAAGGGTGTAGGTCCGTTGCCAGTAGGGGATCGCGCGCTCGGGGTTCTCCTGTGCGGTTTCGATGCGTGCGAGCCCGGCCAGCGCGCTGGCGTGTGGACGGCCGCGCATCGCTTTAATCTGCAGGATTTCGTTGAGCACCGCCCGCGCGCCGTCGTAGATGCCTTGCTGGGTAAGTATAGCTGCGCTGAGAAGGCGGACATCGGTTGCGAGTGGATGCGAGGGTGTTTGTTCAAGAAAGCGTAGCAGCCAGCGGCGGGCTTCGGTCAGCCGTTCGGCATTGGCGGCTAGTTGTGCTTTGCCAAAATAGGCAGTGCCCCGTTCGAAGTGTTTCGGATATTCGCTGAGGATCTGTTCGCAATAGTCGTCGGCAGAGTCGTAGCCGCGTTCGATTAGCACGAGGCTGACGCTGGCGAGCGTCTCAGCGTCTTGTTGATCGATCGGCACAAAGCGGTGAATTGAGAGGAGTGTGGCCTCGGCCCGTTCGTCGCCGAGTGTGCGGCGTTGGCGCTGCGAGCTAAACAGTGTGAGCCGCGCAAACCAAGTGAGTTGGCCCTCGGCTAGGCTTTGCTCGGTGGCGTCTTGCAGCCAGGTTTCAAAGGCGGGCAAGGTGCTGTCGGTTTTACCGAGGCGTTTAGTGAGATCGGCGTAGGCGGAGAGAATGGAACCGACGGCGCGCGCCTTAGGATCGTTGCCGAATCGTGTGAGGGCGTCTTCAAACAGAGGGAAAGCTTCGGTGCCGCGTTCTTCTTGCTGCAGTGACCAGCCAATCCAGTAGAGCGCTTCGCTCACGCGCGGGCGCTCATTAGCATCGTCGCGATCGATGTAGGCTTGCAGGTGTTTGCGCAGCAGGTCGTAGCGCTCAAGGGCTTTGTAGATCTTAGAAGCTTGGAAGATTGCGTAGTCGTAGAGCTGTGCGTCGTCGGGCGGAACTTGGCGGAAGGCGTTGGCCGCTTGGAGGAGTTCGCCGAGACCCATTAAGATGTCGCCACACAGGGCTTGGGATTCCGGCACGCGATGGTGGTCAGGGAACTTTTTGATTAGTGCGTCTGCTGTCTTGAGTGCGTCGTCGTAGTTGCGTTGCGCATAATATACGTTGGCGATTCGGTAGTTGATTTCCGGATACAGCAGATGCTTCTTGCTGGTTTTCTTTAGCGCCTCAAGCGCATCTAAACTCGCGCTGTAGTCGCGCTCGAAGAAAAAGGTCAGCCCGCGCCATAGTTTGAGTTGCTCGACCAAGCTGCTTTTGGGGAAGCGTTCCAGTGCGGTGTCGAAATCGTCACGGGCCTTGGCCTGTTGCTCCAGTGCGCTAAAGTTGTAGCCACGGGTGAAATACCAGCGGGGCGCTTGTTTGTCGTCGAGGAAGTTATCGATGAGTTCGTCGAGCACTTCGATTGCTTCGAGGTAGTGTCCTTCGCTCTGGTAGGCGCGTGCGATTAGAAACAGTGCATTGTTGGCGAGCTTGTGCGCGGGGTGTTCTTCGAGAAAGGCGTGTGCGGTGTCGCGGGCACCTTGCCAGTCTTCCGCTTGGCTCAAGGCGATGATCCAGCGGTAGTGCGCTTCAGCGCGGATGTCGGCTTCAAACTCTGGTGTTTGCGCGACCGTGCGAAATAGAATCGTGGCCTCGCGGAAGCGTTGCCCGAGTAGATAGGCCTGCCCTGAGCGTAGATAGAGCCCTGGCGTGTAGTCGGCCATGTGTTCGAGCAGATCGAGCTGCCGCGTGAGTCGTGCCACCAGTTGCTGGGAGTGACTCTTCCAGATGCTGGAAGCAAACAGGGATTGTTGGGCGAGGGCGCTTTGGACGACTTGCAGCCGCTCGCGTTGCTTTTCGATCAGCACCTTGCGCGGTAGAGTCAGCCGATAGGCACGCACCGCTTCGCTATAATGCTCCTCGCTGAGTAGCAGGTCACCGGTGTCCAGTGCCGCAAAGCTGAGCACCGCGATGTCGGGCATGGCCGCCACATTCCAATTGGAGTCCAATAGAAGAGCGCGCGCACGCTCGGTCGATCCGGTTTCACCTGCAATCTGCAGGGCCCGCAGTCGTGCCTGCATGCGTAGGGTTTCAGGGGCCTCGGATTCGTAAAATGTATCGAGCAGAGCAGTCGCCTCCGCGACGTCGCCGATTTCGTAGCGCAGCTCAGCTTCTTGCAAGAGCGCGAGGGCGGCTTCGTCGGAACCAGGGAAGGTCAGCTGGAACTGCTGGAAGGTCTGCGCGGCAATCGCCAAGGCATCGGTTTGCGACTGTGCGATTGCTGCATTGTAGAGAGCGAAAGCCTTTAAGGCTGGGGGTGGCTGGTATTGGCTTAGGAGCTGACCGAAATAGATCAGCGCATCGGTGGGACGATCTGCCATTAGCGCGGCGTAGCCACGGACGGGGAGGATGGTTTGCTGAAAAGTGCGCGCTAAAAACTCTGGTTCGCTACCATAATCGAGTTCCATATTCTCAAATTGCCAATAACTAGAAGCGTAATCAGCATTGCCAAAAGCCGAAACTGCCTGCTGTAACTGATCTTGTAAGGTACCTCCTGAAGCGCTGTGCATCAGCGATAGTAGACAGATGAGCCGACTTAGCAGGCTGTTGTGTCTGGTCTTTTGACTGTTCAAGTTTCTATCGCTCATTATTAGATAGTTAGGTATGTGTGGTCAGTTAAAAATCGCGAACTTTTAATTTGAAAAAATATTTTTGAAACAGCATTGACAGGAAAGGAAATTGTGATGGTTTGTCGTCTTCTTTTGGAAACGGGGCGTGGCGCAGCCTGGCTAGCGCATCTGCTTTGGGAGCAGAGGGTCGCAGGTTCGAATCCTGTCGCCCCGACCAAATGAAATTGCCGCTAAGGCCCTTTAAAACGGGGGATTAGCGGCTTTTTTGTGTTTGGAGGTGAGTCTGGCCCAGTCCGGACGAATCCAGCAGAATCTGTTAAAATGGGCTGTTTTTGGGCAACTTCTTGGGCAACTTTTTGGAGTGCTGTGCGTAACCTGCGTCTTGCCAATTCGGGACTTTTGAGTATTCCTTTACTCAATGCCTAGTAACGATCCACACCTTGAAGACGATCTGCTTGTGTCCCGGGAGAAGATCTTAGAGATGTTCGATCCTCCGCCTGGACGTTCTACCTTTTTTGAATGGGTGAACAAGGGGCTCGTGGTAAAGGCGAGGGGCTTGACGGGATATTACCTACTAAATGCGACTCGTAAAAAGGTGAAGCTGCCCCTCGTGGACGTGAAGCGCTATCGAGCAGAGCAGCATACTTCAGGAGATCGGTCGCGACAGCTGGTTTATACCGCGCTCGTGATGTTGGTCTCTGAACTGAATGAGGTGATCACTGAGGTGGACCTTCCGGACACGTTCACTCCTGCTGAGTATGCGCGTGTTAAGGATCTTATTGCAGACTATGAGCAACCGCTTGCGGGCTTGAGTGATTCGGTGGAGCGATTGAAGTTCTGTCGGGGAGTGCTTGATGCGCAGCGGATGAGTGAGTAAATACTTGGATACGATGTTTGATACCATTCATTTTGAAGAGCTCTGGCAGATATCGACTAATGCTCATCCGGAATGGGATTTTGAGGAGAGGCGCACCAATCAGTTAAAGGAGACGCATGCTCCGATTGAAGCGCGACTTTGCTGTAAGCATAAAGCAACTAACATACGGGTGTATGGTTCGGACACTCAGATGATAAGTAAAGTTTATGTTCCGAGTTTGGCTGCGTTGTTACATGGCAGTAATGCGATATCTTTGAATGGAACGAGTGAGCTGAACATTGCGCTGGATGTTCTCGATCAGATATTAGGGACGATTGCTAAGAAGACGAGCACTGGAAGGAAGTATACTCGTTTAGATATCTCATTAAACTTACCGAGGTGTCCGGGCTGGCGGATAGTAACGCATGAGCAGCAATTAGCTGCATTGGACGATCCGGAATTACGAAGAGGATTCGAATTTAGAGATTTGGAGCGCATCATTCGAAATGGGAATTTAAAGGGGGCGCGTAGCAAGACCCGACACTATCAAGGAGAGTCACTGACATTTTACCGTAATCAAACGGAATTGATGTTTTATGATAAAACGAAGCAGCTCGTTCATGGCAAAGGTTTGAAGCGTGCTGGTGAGCACGCACCCATCATTCGTGTGGAGTTACGACTCAGTAGTAAAGATCTGGAGCGTGAACTCGGAGACGGAGGCCTAGTCACAGAACTGAACCTGTTACAGGCCTATCTAGCATTGAGAAAGCATGCGTTACAGGTCTTTGGTGTAAAAAATGGCAGGGTGATCTCGTTGCCGGGTGATCCTAAGAATTTGTATGGTTTCTTGGCTCTCGTAGAGCAAGAGAATCCAGAGTTATATGATGTATATCTTAGTATGCAGACACCGAAAAGTGTGGGACAGACTAAACGCAAAGTCAGGGAAAAGATGGTTGAAATGGCCAAATGCCCTATTCCGCTAAGTCGATTATTCCCGGAGGATCATTCACCTCCACAGTCTTCAGTTCTAAATGTTGATATGAAGGCTGTTAAAGTAGGCCGTGAGCAGATGGCTCGGGCTGAAGATGTCAAAGAGTCGTTGAATTCAAGGATAACGCCTTTGGGAGTTGAGCCGATTGCAATGATGCCGCCGGAGCAAGTGGAACGAGTCCATCAAGCGAAGGTGCGGGAGCGGTTAAGGTTGAAGGGATAGTTCAATGCATGAATTCCCTATAAGATTAGGGTTAGCGATAAATACTTATCGTTTTCGCGATTTTCCGTTGTCATGTTATTCGCGCAATCCGTGAATTTCGATTCTAGGACTTCCAATCAGAGGAGGGAGGTGCCGTCAGGCATCGACACCCTCGTGCGCAGTCATATATTAGAGCGGATAGCTTCGATTTCGTGGATGGCCTATGATCGGAGCGCAGCGAAGCAAGCGCCGGTTGTAGACCATCTAGAAACCCGCAGGGCCGGAGGTTGAAGGTGTTCCGCGACTTCCTCTACGCCGCATCAATTGCTAGAACCTTCAACGTGTGTCAGGCTATGTGTATCGCGTCGTTCCTGACTCGTAGATTCGCGTTATATAGTCATGATAGCTGGGGACGTTCTTTGGCACGTAAAACGAAAAAATCATATTATGAAAATGATATCCTTCATTCTAGGTGCGCTGTTGCTCCTCACTTCGCTTGCATCGGCATTCGGTAAGGAGGACGCGTTCATTATCAATGAAATTACCAATGGGCTTGTGCGCTCATTCCAGCCTTCGGATGCGACTTATAGCCGCGATGCACTCGGCAATCGAACGGAGACGGCTACGGATCGTGGTGTCACGGTTACGAAGATCACCTTTTCGGAAACGCTATCCGAGGGGGAATTCAAGGTGATGGTCAGTCGAGAGCGTTCTGCGACGGGTGCGTTCAAGTTTGTTCGGCCACAGGAGGACTTGAAGGGCACTAGTTTGGCTGCTGTCGTGGAGTTGAGTAAGCAGCAAAAAGTGGTCTATTACGGAATGCCAAAGCAAGGGAGTGTAATTTACGTCGTGAGTCGCTGATGTGCAAAACGCGGTCTATTCGCGGTATATACAATTGATAGAAGACTACTTCGACTATCAGACGCCCGGATGAGCCGACCGCTCTCTGGGCTTCTTTGTGTATACAGGTCAAAAAAGAAAGGAAGCAGTTATGGCGATTACGCTAGAAGCAAACTACTCGAAGAAGCTGGGCTTGCCTCAGTATTCTTCACACCAGTATTCAATTACTGTTCGAACGGAGCTGAGCGATCTCTCCAAAGTTGAGGCGGCAAGTGCGCACCTGTATCATCAATTACAGGATGCCGTAGACAAAGAAATCCAAAACCCTGGTTTCTTGCCCGGGGATGAACAGTCGCGGGTCGTTCCGTTTGATCGAGGTGGTGCAGGTGCGCCGCCGGTAGGGCGCAACCCTGCCAATCCAGTAGCAGCATGGAACTGCTCAGAGAAACAGCGCGGCCTCATCGAAACGCTAATGGCTGAGCATAAGATCCCGTTCGCGGAATTGGACGAGTTGGCGCACCACCGATTCAACGCTGGTCTAAAGCAGCTCAACAAGATGTCGGCCAGCGGCTTAATTGACGAATTGTTCGACACCTACCGCAAGCAACCCAAGGGCCGTAGCAATGCCCCGGGTGCGTATCAAGGAGGTCGTCGATGATTCAGCCACTCAATCCGAAATCAAATGGGCAGTGTCAAGTCGTCGCCTTGCCAGTGAAAAGTTCAGATGGAACGTTGACGCATATCTCGGCGTCATCTCTGAAGCTCTATCTCGGCTGTTCGCTCAAGTATTACTTCAAGAAGAATCTGAAGCTGGAAGAAGCTACGAGTCCGGCATTCCAGTTGGGCAAGGCGGTGCATGCTGGCTTACAGGCTTTCCATGTCTGTAGGTGGCGCGGCGAGTCGCACGACGAGCAAACCGTCCTTGAGGCTTATAGCAGAGCCTTCTTGGAGCAGGAACAGTCCGACCCCGTCAATTACAAGACTGGAGAACGTGACAAGCTCCTAGAGAAGGGAGAGACAATGCTGAAAGCCTACCTCGACTCCGATCATGCCAAGATGCCTGACATTCCGTTGGGCGTCGAAGTGAAGTTGGAGGAGGAGTTCGCAGAGCTACCGTCTCCGCTACTTGGCTATGTGGATCTGGTTCGAACGGGCCGGGTGCCTGTGGATTTCAAGACCTGCGCCGCCACTCCGAATGTCGAACTGGAGGCCTTCCAACATGAACTTCAGCTGACAGCATATCAGCTGTTGATTGAAGCCGCGACGGGTGAAGCAGTCGAGGGTCGTGAATTGGTGTTTCTTGTTAAGACGAAGACGCCGAAGGTGATCGTGCATCGATTGCCCCCAGCGACTGAAGCTGACAAAGCTCGATTCTGGTCGATAGCCCAAGCGGCCATTGATGGGATCAGTCGCGAGCGTTTCCATCCTCAACCTGGGATGGCTTGCTCGTGGTGTGCGTTTCGTCAGGAATGCGCCGCATGGACTGGAGGGAAACTATGAAGGAATTTATAGCCATACTCTTCGTAGCCAGCCTAAGTGGGTGCAGCCGTAGCGCCGTCGACACATTGCCGATAGGTGGTGGTTTGGCCGTTATCGGTTTGGCGCTCGTTGTGGCGGCGATTATTAACACGCTCGCCGGGAAAGGAGGAGACGATGAATAGCATTCGCGACCTCATTCGAACTAGCTTCCCGGTTATCCTGTTACTGGTCGTCGCCTTGTCGGCAGTGCTGCTCGTGTCGATGATGGTGCCGATCTTAGTGCCGGTCTGTGTTGTTGGGATACTTATCCTGATCGCATGGCTGTGGTTCAATGGCGGGCCACGCATGAAATTTGACTTCATGCGTCGAAAGCCACGCGATTACCCGGAGGACTTCCAATGAGAGTCCACGAAGCTAGTCTAAGCTTCCGAGTCGTCCGAGAGGGCGTGGTCGAAGCACTCGATACCCCTGAGAAGGTTGCGCACTATGTGAGTGATGCCTTCGATGGGGACCCGACAGTGGAATGGTTTATCTGTATTCCGCTTAATCGTAAAAATATGCCGTTCGGTAGGGTCCTGATCTCGAAAGGCACAGCGAGCAGCTGCTTGGTGAACCCTCGCGAGGTCTTAAGGCCCTGCATTCTCAGTAATGCTAGTGGCTTCATCGCCACTCACAATCACCCCTCGGGTGATAGCGCACCGAGTAGAGCCGACATCCAAGTTACCCGGCAACTCCGGGAAGCAGGGAAGACTATGGGCATACCGCTCATTGACCACATCATCATAGGCGACGCCTATTCCGAGCCTTACAGCTTCAATGAAGCTGGGCTCGTTTAATCCATAACAACTAAAACCCGATAAAGGCCCGTATCCGTAACTGGTGCGGGCCTTTGTCATATCCAGAGAAAGATAATTATCATGATTACATCAGTCCTAGAACTTGAACCGGTCGCATCCCCGGAACCAAAGCGGTGCAACCTCCTGCTACACTGCGGAAGCAGTGCAGTCAGTCGCGGCGAGTTGGCCGTGAGTCATACACCCCGGGCAACCAGCACATGGCGGCCCATCCCGCACCTGCAGTTATTGCAGGTGGTCGAAAAGGCCTTGCTGCAGAGTGGTCTGACCATTGAGTCGCAGGCTCACGGGATCACCCATGATGGCAGTCGCTACTTCGGCCTGCTCGAAATCACTGCGCGTAATGGCGACAGCGAATATCGCTACGTTGTAGGGGTTCGCAATAGTCACGATATGCGCTTCTCCGCTGGAATCGTCGCGGGCTCAGCTGTGTTGGTGTGCGACAACCTCTGCTTCTCAGGAGAGATTCAGATCGCACGGAAGCACACGCCCCGGATCATGGATGAGCTGCCGCATCTCGCCTATGAGGCGGTGAGCGGACTACGCCGTCATTGGCACAAGCATGATCAGCGAGTGGACGCTTATACTGAGAAGCACCTCACCGATACCCGAGCACATGACCTTGTCGTGCGTTCAGTCGATGCGGGCGTGATGGCCAACAGCTATCTGCCTAAGGTCTTGGAGGAGTGGCGACACCCCTCGCACGATGCCTTCGTCCCTCGTAACGTATGGAGTCTTCAGAATGCGTTCACTGAGGTCTTTAAAGGACGGGTGGACCTGTTGCCTGAGCGGACGATGAAGTTGCACCAGTTATTGGATACCCATGTTGGGTTGAACTAAACCAACGAGCCGAAAAAGCCCCTGCCATCCCAGTGATGCAGGGGCTTTTTCGTGCTCATTTAACAACAACGAAAGGAAGAAGAAATGAAACTTTATTTCGATAAAGCAAAAGTAGCTGCGGTCATTGAAGCCGCAGAAAATGGAACAGGGCATCAAGTGCCTTATACTGGGGAACCATGGGGGCGTCCCGCAGACTATAGACCCGGAATTATGGTTGTCGGTGATCAAGGTGTTTATCTGATCGGAAATGAAGATGCTAATATTGCGCCGTTAAAATCTGGACTCATCGCATACGCCGTTGGTTGTAATCCAGCTGTAGACGAGGACTGGTGGGAGATGAAGCAACTCACATTCGGAGGTAACGACGGTGCCGAGTTCCTTGAGCTGGAGGAGGCAAAACGCCTTCTTCTGGTCGGTATGGAACCATTTGTGGAATTCACGTCAGAGGAAGTGATCTGGGGCACTGAATGAGCCTCAGTATTACACAGTAGAAAGGAGAACTCATATGATAAAACGAACATTCCCGCCGGGGCACCCGCCCGCGCAAATGGAGACCGTGAGCACAGAGGTGTTGAAGGTCATCGCCTATTGCGACGCGGACGGGAATATCAGGTATGCGTAGTGCCTACCTCCGAGCGGAAGAGTTGATCCTATCGGGTGAGCTCTTCTTTAGCTATTGGTTGCCGGGGCAGCACTCAACGAGTCTGAGTTCCGATGTGTGTCCTTCTAAGTTTGGGGTTTGCCCTGGGAAATGGGGTGAAAAATCGTGTCCGTGCGTGTGCCATCGAATCTCTCAGAGATCTTCTGCGCTAAGCGGTTTTAAAGTGACACTTTTCTGTCAGTCTGGTGTAAGTAGTATTATAATAAGCAACTTGCGTAATATAATTACTATTTCTTGCGTTGGATAGTGACAGCACTGACACTTTTCTGTCAGTGGGTCTTTTAGGGCCATTTAGCGGCTGTTTGCCGTCGAACCTCTGTAAGGGTGCCTGCTGTCAACGACTTACACGTCGCCGCTTGTGGAGGTCTAAAACAGGCACCCCAACTGACGCTTTTTCGTCACTTTCTACATTTACGCGCTCGACCATGCGGTGCGTGCGAACTCACTCCGGGGCTGCTGTGTTGCATGCCTTGTGTCAGCGGCGGTTAATCGCGTCACGATTACGCCGTCATATGCCGCGAACCACTCCATAGCTGCGATCAGATCCCGGCAGAACTCTTTTTCTCTGAATCAGCCTTAGTCACTGGACTGATGAGGGCCGTAGCCAGCGCTTGAGTATCTCGATACCTTGCAGGTCAGGATTGAACGTTTGCTCGTAGAAGCATTGATGGTCGGTTATGCGTTTTTATCTAGCAGGTCTGTTTCGTCGTTTACGTGTTCTGCTTGCTAGATGTGATTAGATTGTTTTGCTGTTTTAGGTATGGGCAACGTTTCTGTGCCCACTTTTCCTTATGACTGAAGTTCTCAAAGCCAAAGACTTTTTTGACCAAGGTGTCGTGCCTATGTGCGTGTTCCGTGTGTTGGCATCTCACCGAGTTCGTGAAGAGCATACCCACGATTTTTATGAACTGATGATTGTCGTTAAGGGCGTGATGCGGCATTACTTAGAGGGTGTTGAAATGGAAGTGATTGGCACGGGGGACGCCTATGTGGTTCATCCAGGGCGCCATCATAGCTATGAGTCCTTGGAGGGGCAGACGATTGAGATGGTCAATGTCCTGTTTCAGTTGGACCGAATGAAAATGGATTTTCGTGACCTGGAGGAGTTGCCGGGCTTTCAGACTTTGTTCGGTGAAAATGATTGGGAGGGGAACTACCCACATGTGCGATTGGATGCGCGGGACTTGGCGCATGCGTTGTCCATAGTCGCCTCGATCGAGCGCGAGATGGAGCAGTTGGCGCCTGGCTATGAATTCATGGTCGAGACCAAGTTGCGTGAATTGATCGTATTCCTCTCGCGTAAGCATTCGCATGTGCTGGAGCCGAAGGGGAAGCATTTTCTGAAGCTGGGTGACTTGGTGGTGTATATGGAGCAAAACTTGAAGCAGAATCTACGCTTTGAGCAATTGGTTGAGCTGTCTAATATGTCGCCCACTTCGCTGCGGCGCGCTTTTCAGCATAGCTTTTCTTGCTCGCCGATGGCTTATCTGCAGAAGCTACGCATCCAGCAAGCGCTGCTTTTGCTAGTGGATCCGGATCTGTCGATTACCGAGATTGCACATTCGGTTGGCTATAGTGACTCCAGTTACTTTGCCCGTGTTTTTAAGCAGGAGGTCGGTGAGTCGCCTAAGGTCTATCGGCAACGGCGCTAAACCTGCTCAATTGTCAAATTCGAGCTCAATGCCCTTGGTTGGTTACTTCGTCTGGAATATTGGTTGAATCGTGCGAGCTTCACTTGCTTTAATCGGCTAAGATGGGGGCGTGATAGACCATGAATTTACTCCATCTGCGCAGTGGTTGACGCCGCCGTCCTGTGAGCGTCGTCAACGCATTGGTTCCAACGAGTGGTATGCCTTTCGTGGGAAACTGACGCTGGATGCAGAGCTGATTATGAATCCGCTGCTACGTATAGCCGCGGATTCCAAATACGACCTCTACGTGAATGGCAAACTCGTCGTGCGCGAGGGAGGCCTGAAGCGCGGCCCGACGCCGTCGGGCACTTATTACGATGTGCTGGATCTGTCTGACTCCTTACAAGTGGGCGAAAACACACTGGCGGTCGTATTGCAGTATTTTGGTCGGCAGGGCTTTTCACATCGTGATAGCGGAATGCCCGGTCTGCTGGTCGATGCAGATGCGGGGGTGTTTAGTGAGTGGAAGGTGAAGAACCATCCGTGTTATTTTGATGCCGGTTATGTGAACGATGCGTATCGCTTGCCCGAGAACAGTATCGGTTATGATGCGCGACAGGAATTTGGCGAATGGACACAGTCTGATTTCGATGACAGTGCCTGGGTAGTTGCAGAGACGGTGGCGACTGTAGGCGAAGGTCTGTGGGGGGAGCTGTATCCGCGTGAGTTTCCGCAGTGGTTCTGGTCGGATCCGATGGACTATGTGCAGACCCGTGAGGTGCGCAATACGAATGGCGACGACTTTACTTACATCCAGTGTGATTTACCGCACAATGCACAGTTCGTGCCGGTGATTGAAGTTGAGACCAAAGCGGGCATCCGCATTGCAGTGACAGTTGGGCAGGATACCAGTAACATTTGCTCAACTTACATCACCAGGGAGGGCGTGCAGCGGCATGTCTTTCCGGGGTGGATCAACGGTGAGACGGTGACCTATAAAATTCCGTCTGGTTGGGTGAAGGTGCTTGCGGTGCAGTATATCGAGTCTGGATATCCCGCTGAGTTTGTCGGCGATTTTGAGTCCGGTAATGGGGTTTTGGATACACTGTGGGAGAAGTCCCGACGCACATTGTATGTGACGATGCGTGATACCTTTATGGACTGCCCTTGCCGTGAGCGTGCGCAGTGGCCGGGCGATATGGTGGTGCAGCTCGCTCAGGTGCCATACTGCCTGGATCGCACGGCAGACGCGTTGGTGCAGAAGGGACTCTATGAAACGTTCCGCTGGCAGTTGGAAAACGGCATTCTTTACGGTCCGGTGCCGGAAGGAAATTGGCGCATGGAACTGCCCGCTCAGATGCTCTCGGTGGTCAGTGCCTATGGGGTGTGGACTTACTATATGAACACTGGAGATCGGCAGATGCTGGAGTCGATTTACGCGGGTATGAAGCGCTATCTGGATCTTTGGCAGTTTCAAAAAAACGGGCTGATTGTCTATCGTCCCGCAGCAAAGGGCGAAGTGCCGGTGAATGTCGATGGTGTGGAAACCGGCACCTGGGACTGGATTGACTGGGGCCATCAGATCGATTGCGAACCCGCGCTCAATGGCTGGTTTGTGCTGGCGGCAGAGGGTGTGCAACGTGTGGCACGCGAACTTGGTTTTGATGAGGATGCGGATGCTATCGCAGCAAGTGCGCAGCAAGTGCGCGAAGCGATCCGCACGCAGTATTGGAATTCCGAGAAAGGTGGTTTCGTTTCGGATGGCTTTGAGTTCCTACCGGACGATCGTGTGCAGGCATTGATGGTTCTTTGCGGTGCGGCTGAAGCGGAGCACACTCCTGCCTTGTTGAAAGTGTTCAATCAGGTGGAGCAGGCCTGCCCGTATATGGAAAAGTATATTTTGGAGGCGATGTTTGCCATCGGCGAGCCGGTGCAGGCACTCGACCGTATGCGTCGCCGCTATCGGACCTTGGTGGAGAATGACAACAGCACCCTGTGGGAACGCTGGCCGGAGGCCTCCGATCATCCGGGCACGATTAATCATTCCTGGAGCGGTGGGCCGCTCACATTATTGTCCAGTATCGTCGCTGGCATCCGTCCATTGGAGCCGGGCTGGAATCGTTTTATAGTGCAGCCCCAGCCGGGCGATTTAACGCAGATTCGTTGTTCGTTGCAGGCTCCGCAGGGGATGGTTCGCTTGGAAGCCGAATTGGCAGAGGGCAACTGGCAGTTGAATCTGACCGTGCCCGCCGGCTGCGTGGCGGTGCTGGATTTGTCAGGGCTCGATTCGCAGGCAACGCCGCAGGATATCATCGGAACAGGGGAGTCGCAGTCGTTTCGTTGCACGCCGCCGGTTCCGACTTCGGTTTAGTCGTCGTGCCGTAGAGCCGTGCAGCTGAGCCCAATACCATTGCATCTTAAATTTCCTATCACGCATCGTTAACTTATGTCTGAGGCACCCCACGTTTTGATTACAGTTGGCACCGAATCCAGTTCGGGACGTCAGTTTTTGCGTGGGGTCACCGACTTTGCCCGACATTTCGGGGCGTGGCGCGTTCTCTGTGAGCCCGCTGGACTGGCTCACGTTCGCTCGTCAGTTCAGGGGGATCCATTCGATGGCGTGATTACAATGGATCTACCGGAGCATCAGGATTTGCTGGCGCTTGGCTTGCCTACTGTCGCGATCTTACATGAGCAAGCTGCGCGACCGGACACGATCGCCTGCAATTCGCACTCGCTGGGCGGGGCGGATCCACGTTGATGGTTGATGACGTGCGCATCGGCACGCGGTTGCTGGAGACACGGAGCAACTGTGTCCTCTGCGAACTCTAGAGACCGAAGGGACGAAGCGCGACAGCGCGTAGATGGCCTGCAGGTCCGAAGGGCGACTGGAACGGGTGCCCCCTTGGGCAGTGAAAAGAGCAACGGGCGGTTTAAAATGCATTTGGTTGGTCAGTGCGGAGTGGATGTATTTCCAAAAGATGTGTATAAGGATATGATTGGTCAGAGGAGGCACTTTTTACCACTAAGTTGATACATCAGCCTGAGGCTCGGTGGTTCTATCGTCCTGTAAATGGGTTGAATAATACCTGTTTAACTGTAGGGAATCTGTTAATCTGAGTGTTAAGATTGGTGATTGTGTGGACTCGCTCTTTCGCTTCGCGGCGAAGATCGATTTGCGCAAAGTGATAAGTTTATTGCGCGAACGGACATGGTTGTTTGAGCCGAAATCTATTATACTCATCCATTCTCAAATTCATTATTGTCTTCTATGTTACTCCCCCAAAATTCTAAGTGGTCCTGCGGCCTGTTTTGCCTGGCGCAAATCGCTTCCGCGGCGGTCAGCCCGCACCCGAACCTGAGCTGGTCGGCTGACGCGGCTCACTCTGCGCGCACTCACATACAAATCGCAACGGATGCGGAATTTTCGGAGGTTGTGGATCGTGATGTGATCGATCAGGTCGCGCGTTATGTGCCGGATCAGGCATTGGCTGCGGGTGCGTATTATTGGCGGGTAAAAAGTGCGGCTGGCAAGTTGCAACAGGGGCAGTTTGTAGTCGATGCGCCGGAGCATGTGATCGAGATCCCGCTGGGCAGTGGCATGACAGCAATTCGTGCAGCACTGGGACAGGCGTTGGAGCAGTCGTCCACTTTGATTCGTTTTGAGCCAGGTCACTATGACTTGCATCCTGAGTTTGAAGGAACGGTTTTTGATATCGAGCAGACCGAAAATTTGATCATCGATGGGCAAGGCGCGACCTTTGATATTCATGCGATCGCGCGCCTAGCGCGGGTGCGTTTTTCAAAGCACATAACCTTGCGCAATTTTACGGTCGATTATGCCGTGCCGATCCATACGGCCGCACGTGTCGATACGATTGCACCTAACGGCACGATGGAGCTGACCTTGTGGTCAGGTTGCGTGCCGCCGGAGACGTTGCCTCGTTTCATGGAGGAAAAGCGCGGGCTTTTTTCCGATCCGACTTATCCACGCATGGCGCTGGATGTGCCGCTGCTTGTTTATATGAAATCAGCGTGGGAGCCTTTAGGGGAGAATCGCTATCGCCTGCAGGCACAGAAGGCCAGCGACTTGCGTAACGTAAAACCAGGCATGGTCTATGTGTGCGCACCGCGCTACAAGTCTCAGGGTATTGAGATTTTCAATACAGAGGATGTGAGTTTGGTCGATGTCACGACTTACTACCTTCCAGGGATTGGAGTGGTGACGAATTTTGCCGACGATTTGAAATTGATCCGCCTACAGATTTTGCGCCGTGAGGATCGTCTGATCGGTTTACAGAATGGCGGCACCAATATCCATGGCGCGCGCATCGGGCCGTGGGTGGAAGGCTGCCGCTTCGAAAATACCGGTGACGATAACAATCATATTAGCTCGCTGGTGTTGACGCCGCTCGCGCAACCGAAGCCGAATGAAGTGGTGATCGGCAAGAATCAGCCGGGCACGCATGTGCTATCGGCGGATATGGATATCCGGGAGGGCGACCGCTTGGCCTTTTTTCAACGCTTGTCAGGCTCTCTACTTGCGGAGGCGACGGTATTGAGCGCAACAGTTGGCACGAAGTCGACGAGAGTGGTGCTGGATCGAGACATTCCGGAGCTCACTGTGGGCGCGAAGGGGCAGAATTTTCCAAAGTTGGAAGTCACGCAGATCTATAATCTGAGCCGTGCGTGTGGGAATTTCGTATTTCGCAATAACAGCTTTGTTCGTGGCCGACGTATCGGAATCTTACTGAAGAGTGGCCCGGGATTGGTAGAGCATAATGAATTTCGTGAGCTCGGTGGGGGTGGCATTGAAATTTGGAATGCGCCGTTTGAAGGGCTCAATGCGCACGATGTGTTGATCCAAAATAATAAGTTCATTGGCAATGGCGTCGCTTGGCGCAATCGCTGCCCTTCGCCAGCGATTTGGTCGGCTGTATTTGGTGGTCAAACGCCGCAACCCCTACACCGCGCAATTCGTATTTTGAATAACGAGTTTATTGATTGCGCTGGTCCTGCCATGCATCTGGCGGACGTCGACGGCTTAATTATTCAAGGCAACCGCATTACGAATCCGGGAGGGCGGGGCGTGCGTGCCGAGCAAACCCGACCAGCAAAGGAGAGTATTGAAGTGAAGAATGTGCGGAATGCTTCGATCTCGGGCAATACGATCGATGACTTTCGTTTTCCGAAGAACAGTGAGAAGTAGGACTGAGGGCAGGGGACAGAAGGCAGAGGATAGGAGTTAGGGGACAGCAATCAAAGAAACAATAGAACTAGGAGATTATGAAAAACAAAATTAAGTTATTCTGGTATGGCGGTTTAGTGGCGATGCTAAGCAGCGCACAGGCTGAAGTCTTGGCGCAGTGGAACTTTAACGATACCACGACTGAGGAAACGGCACTGTCGGTCAGTCATGTGGTGGACGGACTGGCACTGACTCCATTGACGCCACATGATCAGATGGAGTTTGTGGGCCTTGCCAAGGTGCCGAAGTCGGAAATCGATGGCTATGGGTTTGGCAAAAACGAGGGGCGTCAGGTGCTGTTTCTGAAACGAGCGGAGCAATATGCGTCGAGTCTATGGGGAAATGATGGCACGACGGTGGTTGAAGGGGCGCCGCTGAGTTTTGCTCTTAGGGGCGATGCGGTGACGGCGGTGAAGATCGAGAGTGTGATCGTGGTGCATGGCAATGGGCCAAACCTGCTGTTGTATTTACAGGAGGCCGATGCCGCCCGTGGTCCAGAGGCCTTGTTAAAGAGCGAGTGTCTTCTGCAGGAGGTGTCGCTGGAGCAACCGCTTGTGGTGCGCCAGGGCGAGAGCAAGGCCTTTACGCTCAATCTGAATAGCGGTCAATTTGCTAGTTCACACGGCATTGACGCGATTTTACTGCTCGGAGAAGTCGCACCTTAACTGACATACAGAGGGAATTAGCCGTCGCAATCAGACCTGAAAACCCGAAACAAAACAACTATGTCACAAATTGATTCCGAATCCTGCGTCGAACGCGACGGTAAGTGGTATGACGCCAACGGCAACCAAGTCTGGAAAGCCGGCACGCTGGTGTATGATAAGAAGGGGCTGATCAAGCTGTTTTTCTGGCTCTATGTGGGGCAGTTCACTTTCTGGATGGAGCACATGGCGATCCCCATGCTGTTTCCATTGCTAATGTCGCAGAAGGGCTTTTCCGCCGCAGAGATCGGTTCCCTATGGGCGATTTTTCCGCTCGGTGCGCTGGTCCTGTTTCCGATCATCGGCACGCTCAGCGACCGCACCCGCACCAAGTGGGGCCGCCGTCGACCATGGGACTTTTTAACCACCCCGGTCTGGTTTATTGGTTTGGTGTTATTGCCCTTTATTGAGGATGAGAATTTCATGCAAGCGGTCGGTTGTATGCTGTTGATTGGTTTTGCGGGTGCGGGCTCGAATGTGTTGAATGCATTTTATAACGACGTCGTTCCGCCGGAATTACTCGGCCGCTTCAATGCCGGCATGCGCATGCTCGGCAGCCTCGGCGGGATTTTTGTGAACTTGGTCGCCTTGCGCTTGTTTGATTCAGCACCGATTGCGGTGTTCGTCTGTCTCGCAGTGGTGGGATTTTGTGGCGAAATGTTGATGCTCTTTATGGTGAAAGAGGGCGACTATCCCGCGCCGCCACCTAAGACCTCGATCCTTAAAACGGTCTCTGGATTTTTGAAGGAAGGCTTTGCCAACCGCTACATCATCTTCCTGTGGTTGACGCTCGGCATGACGGCACTGGGCGGGCCGGTGATGGGAATATATTTCAATAATTTTATCACCAATACGGAAACGGGGCTTGGTTTGTCGGCCACCCAGCTCGGCTACATGGGAGCGATCGGCACCGTTTTAAGTATGGCTTTGATCCTGCCGATTGGCGTGTTTGTCGATCGCTATGGTCCGAAAAGAATATGGATGTGGGGCGCCGTATTGGTTGGGCTTTCGAACCTCTCGATGTATTTCTTTGCTACGGATCTTGTGAGCGTGACAATACTCTACACCATTTACGCGACGGTAAATATCTTGATGGTCGCGACTTTGTTACCAGTCATGTATAGCTTTATTCCGAAGGATAAATTCGGCCAGCTCAATGGCAGTAATCAGATTGTAACGCGGGTTTTGCAAATTGGAGGTGCCACCATGATGGGGGCATTAATTACATTCTCGGGGGAAGATTTCCGCTTGGCGTTTATCTTTGGCGGTGTCGTTTATCTGCTCTCGCCGGTCTTCATGTGGCTGATGCTCAAGCAGCCTTGGCCGTATGGTGATATGGAAACATCCATGAAGCCTGATGGATCAACTGGAGCGAAAAAGTAGCATGACTCAACCAAACATACTTATTTTCATGACGGATCAGCAGCGTGGTG
>JAQXBA010000174.1 GCA_029252625.1 Opitutia bacterium
ATAATTAGCTGCGAAATCTTTGTTTGATGCTCCAGCCCAAAGAGGGGCAAACGCTGATTAACTATGGGTAAAGGAGGGAGGGCGACTCGCCCTCCTTTGCAGCAACACAGCAGGCCGGCGATTCCGATCGCACAGCAGGCCGGCAACCGAATACACTGGAGGGGCAGCGTCCCGATGCCCGCACAACACCAGCGGACATCGGGACGATGTCCCTCCAACAGAAAATCAACCCGTGGAATGTGATTCTAGCCAACGTAGCGGGAGGGACGACCTCCGCGTCGTCCGTATTGCCACCTAGCGAACTGATTGATTCCGCGATCCGCCCTTGGGTGTAAAGCCAGTCAACTACGGCTGCTACACACTGAGCCCGCGGGCATTCGCCTAATCCGCAAATCCGCCTGGATTCGCCTGATGCCAACGCCATGCGGTTTCGACAATGGCTTTCACGTTCGGGTATTTGATCTCCCAGCCGAGTTCTTGCTGTGCCTTCGATGAATCGGCATACAGTGCAGCTGGATCGCCGGCACGCCGTGCATCCTCGATCACTGGCACTGTCAGTCCCGTAACAGACTCGACCGCATCAATGATCTCGCGAACCGAGCTCGGCCGGCCGGTGCCTAAATTATAGAAATAACTAGCGCCCGGCTGCACCAATTTATCAAACACCGCTATGTGCGCCCGCGACAGATCATCCACATGCACATAGTCCCGCAAACAGGTGCCATCCGGCGTTGGATAATCCGCACCGAAAATCTTAATATTCTCACGCCGACCTGTCGCCGCATCAATCACCAGCGGTATCAAATGCGTCTCCGGCGTATGATCTTCGCCGATGGTACCATCTTCCGCGGCGCCGGCCGCATTAAAATAGCGAAACGCCGCGAAGCTTAAACCATACGCGTGCGCAAACGACTTTAAGATATTTTCAACATCCAACTTGGTCTGACCATACGGATTGATCGGAGCTTGATGAAGCGCCTCAACGATGGGTAAACTCTCCGGCTCACCATAAGTCGCGCAGGTCGAAGAAAATACAAATTTCTTCACACCGTTATCTAGCATGCTTTTCAGCAATCGAAGCGTCGCGACCACATTGTTCTCATAATACTTAAGCGGCTCTTCAACCGACTCACCGACAAAGGCAAACGCAGCAAAGTGCATAACTAGGTCGATTTTTTCATCACGAAGAATCTGCCCCACAGCCTCCTGATCTCCCAAATCGCATTCATAAAATGGCACATCTGCATGAACCGCCTGCCGATGCCCAAAGATCAGGTTATCGAGCACCACTGGACGATGACCAGCAACCTGCAACTGGCGCACACAATGACTTCCAATATACCCCGCACCACCAACGACTAATACATTCATAGATCTTTAAATAGCGTGCGCATGAGGCCTGTCCAAACATTAATCTTTAAGAGAAGTTCGAACAAGGAAGTTAGCTTCTAAGTGATAGTGCTTTTAAACTAAAGGAGCGTGGGCGATCCGCCCACGTTAAATCAACAGGCAAGATGAACGAGGGCGAGTCGCGCCATGCAATTTTAACAACGGGGTAACGCTAGCCAGTGCTGATTGAAAAGAGTCAATTTAAATGGGCACTATGCTAACCCATACATTTCGATGATCAACTTTCGCAACTGCT
Source organism: Opitutia bacterium (assembly GCA_029252625.1). Classification (GTDB taxonomy): domain Bacteria; phylum Verrucomicrobiota; class Verrucomicrobiia; order Opitutales; family Coraliomargaritaceae; genus Lentimonas. The sequence continues at coordinate 1,646 of JAQXBA010000174.1, forward strand.
CAGCGTCAGCTGCTGTTAGCCGATCCACGACTCGCTTCAAGCGCAGCTTACTGACAGTACGGATCTGATCCACCGCGATCTCGCTAGGCTCCCCTGCGCAGGTGATCGCGATGCGTGAGCGCCAAGCTGGGTGCAATTGACTAGTCAGTGGGCATAGAACCACAGTTTTCAAATGCTCATTCATCAGATCATCACTAATGACGACAGCAGGTCTAACTTTAGAGATCTCTGTTCCAACCACTGGATTCAAATCAACCCAATAAATCGAATAGCGTTCAACTTTCATAGTTGATACCATCCTCTGCTACAGCGTCCCAGTCGGAAAAATCTTCACCCGCTTCTGCCATTTGCTGATAAGTCGCCGCCCAACTCAGCTGACCGTCGGAATGAGGGCGTAAAATAATCGCATCGGCAGTGGTCTCGATGTCGATCTGATCCACAATCTTATAACGACGAAGTAATTCCTTGCTTAAGCGAATTCCCTGCGAGTTGCCGATTTTCGCCAATTGAATGGTTGTCCTCATGCGTAACTACGGTAATTACGGACTATACTCTGTCAATTCAGTAAACTAAAACAGAGTCAGCCTTGAGGTATTTTTAATAATAGCCTGTCCCTAAAACATCCTTATCCCTAAAACATCCTGCCTCTAAAAAACTGGGCCGCGTTATAACGTGGCGACACTCAATTTTGTGCCTTTTCGCGGCCCAAAAAGGAGAACCGAGGCCAGGAGGTGGTTGGTGATTGAAAGATTCTAAACGCCTGTCCCTAAAAAACAGCATGAAGTGGAAGGCGACTGGCCTGATTAATGTTAATTAGCGTCTATTAACGGTTCAGGAATCTGAGTCTGGTTGAGTTGCCAAATTTAGGTCAAAATTCAGGCATTTACTCAGCCTTGTCGCTGATCACTCCAACAAACTGCCGTATCATCGCCTCCCGATTAAACTTCTGCGCGACCACCGCACGCGCACGCTCACCCATCGCAGCTCGCTCTGCATCCGAGAGGTCCGCAGCGGCCTTCAATGCAGTCACCGCCGCATCCACATCGCCATGCGCGACCGACCAGCCGATTGGATCCTCACTTAGAATATCATTCAGATAGCTTTCCTTCGGGCCCAGTGCCAACACCGGGCGCCCAATCGCAAGCGCGCCATACACCTTACACGGATGCACGATCCCGCTCATGTTATCACCCAGCGAGACTAGGTGTAGGTCCGCAGCCGACAGGGAGAACTTGATCATCTCTAGAGCTTGGTATGGAAGAGAGATGATAGAGGGGGGAGACTTGAACGGGGAGAGCTGAGAGTCTTTGCAATTTGCTCCTAGATCGTCCTCAGGTCTCTGCTCTTCGCCCTCAGCTCTCAGTTCTCCGTCCTCAGCTCTCTGAACCCGCTCATCGACCTCGGC
>JAQXBA010000004.1 GCA_029252625.1 Opitutia bacterium
GTTTCCAGCGAATTAGGCTTGCGCCCAATCCCCTCAGAAGGCCGCAGAAAATGCGTGGCTTTTTCAACCTTGCCAAGCTCTTCCTTTTTACAACTCGTACGCTTTTATTTAGAGCGCGCGCAACGTGCTCTAATCAAGCCACTTACAGTTCATTAAAAACGCTACTGCGCCCCATTTAATCAGCATCGCAGCGCACGCGGAGGGTGAATTCGCGGCGAAACGACCGCTTCAGCTTCATTTTAACGCGCAATTACCTGGCAACTAAAGCCCCTGATCAAAATCACCACATCAGCGAAACGTGCCGGGCTCAACCCCAGCACCTTCGACTTACAAGCTACGACGGACAGGTCGGTTGAGTGTCGTTGAGCCGAACGGACGCGGGCTAAAGGTTTCGCGCGACTGCCGCACACAGATCGCGTCGTGAGGGGGGCATCGGAGCCATTGCAGACCTAGTGTCCGAGCTTGTTTCCGAATCCTGAGCTACCGCACCGATCCAAAGTCTCACGACTTCGGCGACACCGACACCATTTCTTTCGTAGCCGAAGTCGTGAGACTTTGGCCCGCACAACATAAGCTTAAGTGATACTCATCAGCACACTGTATTCACTTCGATACCGAGCAGCTCACCGAGCTTTTCGATCTTGCTACCGATATGCCCCACGCCGATCGCACAGTGATGGGACGGCCCGCCCTTGGACCAGTCATTCATAAAGCTTTTGGCTCCAATACTGAATTTATAACGACTGTTGGTATTGCCGATCTGTAAAATCGGGCCCGGCACGGACTCCCCTTCAGCCAGTTGCAACAGCACCGAACCATCGCGGCGCGTTACCACCGAAAGAAGCGTCACCGCCCCGTGCTGCACCGTCATCTGAATCGACAGTCCTTTACCGGGCTTGCCGTGATAGACCGACAGCGGCACCAGCGCGACCCGCCCCTCGGCAATCGCAAAGTGCGCGGGGCCGTCGTGGCCGAGATAGACCACGTCATCCTTGAAGTCGGATAGATAAAATTCTGAGAACGAGCCGCCGACACCGAACAGATCCATGATCTTCATCGCCTGCACATTTTTAATCTCACACTCACCCGCGATCGGAACGTTGCGTCCGGTCAACAACGTATTGCCAGCAATCACGGAAGTAACGATATTTTCGTAGTCGCCCGCCCCTTCGTAGTAGTAAGCCATGGAGCCGAGCTTGTGCTTCGCAATCAATTGATCGAGTGCCACTGATGTCTGTGCCGCGCGCTCGATTTCCGACTGCTCACACTCATCGGACACCTCAAACTTCTCGTTAAACTCATCGACCTTGGTGGCGATCTCGTCGGCCGTCACCGCTTTACGCAGTTCATTGAGTTCGCACATTTCCAACAGCTCAAAGTGATTACCAAAGATGGCCGATTGCTGCGTGAGGTCGCTATACACATCGAGCATGCCACAGTAATAATGCCCGAGTACACCGACTCGATTCTCGCGCATTTCGGCGGCGACTTTGGCAGCATCCACCCAGTCCTGAATCTCCTGCCACGCTTCGGCTTCCTGCATATAGCCAGTCACCACATGGTAGTCGATGCCTGTGCGGTTAAACACGCAAGCCAGCTCCGGCACGGAACAGGACTGACAATGCTCCAGCCAGACACCAGTCATTGTGCCGCGGTCACCGAGGGCATTGAACTTCTCATAGTCGAGTTGCGCGACTGGCTGGAGATTCAGCATCACCACTGGCACTTTGGTTTTCTGCACCACTGGTAACACCGTCGACGAGAGCGCATAGGTAGAAATAAACAGGAAGATCACTTCGACATCTTCTTTTTTAAAGAGCGCCGACACCTCATGCGCCTTTTCCACATTATCCACCATGCCGCCATCCACCAACTCGGTGCCCATGCCCGCGATCCGGTCGCGGATCTCAGCGTGATAGCCATTTAAGTTGTCGAGTAGGCCGTCAAACTGCGGCCAGTAGGTATCGAGTCCGATTGAAAATATTCCTGCTTTCATGATTGTTTCTCTTTTGACTGGTTAAAAATGAATTCGATTAAATCTTGATCCGTAAAAAATTCCGGCACTTCAGCGTGCCCCTTCCCGGGAACAATCGTCACATCGATCTCTCCGCCTATTTTTTCATAAGCCGCTTTAATTAACGCACTGTTATCGCGATACGGAACCACACTGTCGGAATCGCCGTGAATGAGAAATATCGGCACGCCCGCGTTCGCGAGGCCGGCAAGATTTCCAGCCGGATTGAACGTACCCAGCTGTTTCAGGATCGCCTCTTCCGGCAGGCCATAATCCGCCAACACCGACCGCTTCGAATTCTGCAATGGCCAGCTGGCGATGTTGCACACCGGATAAATGCCCGCAAACGCCCCGACCTTGCCTGGGTTACGGAACGCCCAGCACAGCAGCATCAGTCCACCCCGACTCTGCCCCAATAATACCGGCGTGGTCGAATACCCCTTTGCAACCATCGCATCGTAAAACCCGGTGAACTTTGCCGAGCTTTCCGGCGCACCGCGCACCTCGCCCAAATCATAGCCAGCGATCGCGATGCCCTGCGCAAGTAGTTGCTCGAAATAAAACTGCTGCGAACCATGCGGATAGTTTCGCAAGGTCGGCGCATACCAGACCCACGGATTGCCCGCCGCAGGCTGCTCAGGAGTCATCACAAATGCGCCCCGTGCGTTCACCTCAAACAACTCAGCCGGTAGCGGCAATTTGCTAATGGCGAACGCTGGGATCGAAAGCAACCCGAGCGCTGCGGTGTAAAGTGCTCTAAATTTCATCTTATTTAATGCCCTGCCGCAGCGCCCTGCAAGTAGTTGCCCAGCCCGATCAACACGGTGGAAAATGCGATCACCAGTATACCAGCCACCAAGATCCCGATGGTTTTCCGTTCGGCGCCCTGCCACTCCTTCAGGTAGAGGCTCCACAAATTACTAGCGATGATGATAAACGACATATGCAGCGTCCAACTGGTGAAGTCATATTGCCCCATCTTGGTCGAACCCATGCCGTAGAACATGAACTGCAGATACCACGTCACGCCAGCGATCGCCGCGAAGCTGAAATTCCTCTTCAGCGGGGCACTTTTGTCAGTATAGTCCTTCCAACTGCCCTTGGAGCCGATCAAGTATGCACACCACACCGCGTTGGTCACAAAACCACCGAGTAGCACCACGACTAGCACAGCATTGTTCACCCACAACGAATCCGTGCCCGATGCCGCCGCCGACTCGGCGATCGGCTTGCCCGCCGCAAAAGCGAAGGCCATACAGGCGCTCATCAGCCCGGCAAAACCGGCAACCAACAACCCGCGGCCGAGATGAAAATCCTGCTTAGCTTCTTCCTCTTTAGTCAGCGCCGCTTCTTTTAAATGCCCCGCCATACCGCACAAGCCGATGCCGAGCACACAGACCAAAATGCCAGACAGCACCACCCAGCCTGGAACGGTCCTCAGCAGCGTAATAATACTGCCATCATGAATCGCCGGAATCAACGTGCCGAACACCGCACAAAACCCCAACGCCACTCCATAGCCGAGTGACATGCCGAGATAACGCACCGACAGGCCGAAGGTCAGCCCGCCGCCCCCCCACAGTAAGCCGAACAAAAAGGTCCATGCCAGCGTGACCGGTGGCGCACTCAAAATCGCGCCAAACAAATCGGGCACCGTCAACAGCGCGACTACCAGCGGCGCGATGATCCATGAAAAGAATCCGTTTACAATCCAACCGCTCTCCCAGGACCACTTTTGGATCTGTTTGAGCGGTAGATAAAAACTCCCCGCGGCGAAGCCGCCGATGGCGTGAAAAATAACTCCAAGTATGACCATATGAATTTCGATGATTGCCGCCCATGGATTGGACGTATGCGACAGTCTACAGCATTCGTGAGAATTTCCAATGGACAGAATGCTATGTTTTTTGCACATTTTGACTGGTATGAATCAACCCGACAAAGCCTGGTCCTGCTACCTGCCGCAATCTCCCGCAGCGGTAGCTTGGGGGCTATACATCCTCGATGCCGGCTACACCCTGATTGCACCGAACACCCCCTACCCGCCAGGCGAGCATCCCGACGATCACATGTTTTGCTGGGAAAACGGGCGCACGCTCGAGAGCTTCACGCTCGTTTACATCACGCGCGGCAGCGGTAAGTTAGAATCGCAAAGCGGCGGCCCCCACACGATCAACGCCGGCGACCTGTTCATCCTCTACCCCGGCGAATGGCATCGCTTTCAGCCCGCCCCCGAAAAGGGATGGGATGAACACTGGGTGGAATTCGACGGCGAGCAAGCGCGCCGCATCATGCGCAACCCCGCGTTCTCGCCGAAGCAACCGGTGCACCCGATCGGCGCTGATGATCAGATCCTGCGACTGTTCATCGAGATCAGCGAAGCCACCCAAACGCAACCTCCCGGATTTGAACAGATCATCGCGACACAGGCATCGCAGATTGTCGCCCGCTTGCTGGCGCGCCTGCAATACAGCAGCCCCGAAACCCGCGACATGGAGTCACGCATTCGCCGCGCCTGTTTGCACATTTTACAAAATGCGGAACAAACGATCGACACCCCGCAGCTATCCCGTGAATTAGGCATCAGCCATTCCGCATTCCGCAATCACTTCAAACAGATCACCGGCCTGCCGCCCGGCCAATATCAGATCCAAATCAGGCTCAACAAGGCGCGCCGCCTACTGCGCAACACCCCGCTGTCTATCAAGGACATTGCCGAACAGCTCGGCTTCGAATCGATCTACTACTTCTCCCGCCTGTTTAAAAAGAAAACCGGTTGCTCCCCCCTCGCCTACCGTAAACAAGGCGCGTTTGATTGAGGGAATGAACTGTTTCTGAGCTCAACACCAGACAGCGCGACCGACTACTTGTAATTTGCCACATAGAGCAAATACGCGGCACGCTTAGACCCTGCGTGCACCTTCGCTGGTACCTTCGAGACACGGAACCCCGCCCGCTTCAGCCGATCCTCAAACTTAATATCAGGCCCAGCAGACCAAAACACTGCACGACCTTTCGGCGTTAATGAGCCACGCAACCAGCGCAGTCCGGAGTTCGAATACAGCGATGCATTCGTCTCCGAAACCATCGCGACAGGCCCGTTGTCTACATCTAACAAAATCACGTCGTAGCGCTCGCGGTCTGCCTTTTTCACATACGCAACCACATCAGTCGTATGAATCTCAAGACGAGGGTCATCCAGCATCTCACCATTCAAAGACTTCAGATACTCACGATTCCAGGCCACCATCTCTGGCAGCAACTCTACCAGTTCCACCGTCACCGCAGGTCCAACATTTTCGAGCACACTGCGCAAGGTAAAGCCCAGCCCAAGTCCGCCGATCAGAACGCGTGCTTCGGCATCCTTATCCAACAGCTCGACGCCGATTTCTCCTAATAAAATCTCCGACGCATTTGCGCCCGAGTGCATCAGCTCCTGCCCAGCATAGCTGATACAATACGAACCATCATGCTCATAGAGCGTCATCGCCCCTCCATCGGCAGTCGTCGACTCAGCGAGTTTAACACGTGGCTTCATAGTAGAATTCCTCTCTTCAATTTACAATCCACGGCGACCTACTGGCCCTCGGACTTATCGCGCAGCATCGTCTCCAGATCAGCCAAGTCGCGCGTGAATTTACAAGTAAACCGACGCATCTTGCCCGTTTCAGGATGCACCAAGCCGAGGCTCGAAGCATGCAGCGCCTGACGTTGCACATCGTAAGGCATGCCGCCCTTGTTTTCCAACGCCGACTTATAATCTGGGTGATAGTGACGATCGCCGAGTAACGGCACGCCGGCATTGGCTGCGTGAATGCGCAGCTGATGCTTCAATCCAGTCTGCAAACGCAGGCGGAGCTTACTGACCGTATGACGCTGCCCCTTAACCGCAGTCGGCCACGAATACTCCTCCACGACTTCATACTGGCTAATCGCCTCCGTCGCACCTGGCTCTTCAGTTGCAAAAACAGTCTGATACATGCCCTCTTCATCGAGGCGGAACCAAGCGCGCCATTCACCACGTTGCTGGTCCAACTTGCCATCGCCGATCGCCATATATTCGCGCAGAAAAGTATGATCGCGCACCTGACGAACCAACGACTCGCGGGCCTTGGGATTCATCGCAAAACAAATAATACCACTGGTATATTGATCCAATCGGTGCACCGGCAGGGGAATCAGGCGCTTACGATGCACGCCCTTCTGCTGGTCTAGCTCAGTCGCACCTTTGCCTTGTAAAAACTTCTCCAACACAGTCAACGCAGACACTTGATTACTCCCCGGCACAGGAACCGACAACAAGCCTGCTCCCTTATTTACAATCGCCAACGAGCTATCAATATAGAGCAAAGTGGCTTGTGCGTGAATGCGTGTTGGCAAATGCCGAAAAAAGACCGGCGGTAGCGTGCCCCCCATCGACAGCCGATCACCTGGATTTGCTAGTTTCTCATGCGGCTTCTTAATGACCACTCCATCTAATTGAATGCGTCCCTTCGCGAACCAATCCTTTAGGCGCTTACGCGGACTATCCGGATAGCGCTCACTGAGCCACTCCAATGCTGGTTTCACCTCCGGTTCATTTTCGCTGTCTGACATAGCCGCACTCTTTAGTGCCAAACCACGAAGATCAACCCTCAAGCATACAAGCAGCAGATCCAATTTCACCACCAATAAAAAACACCGGCCATCAACCACCACAGATACCATCCGCAGCCAATTGACCCTCTATTAAAAACCCATACAATTAAGCCATAAGACAAACGCACAGTCGCATCCACTCACTCAAACAAAACACCGCCATGTTTAATCATAAGAAAACCGATATCGTCGTCCTCGGCGCGGGCCCAGTAGGGCTGATCGCAGCCCACGCTCTAGCAAGTCGTAATATCGATTACGTACTACTCGACCGCCAACAACGCACCAATATTCACAGCTACGCGCTCGCCCTACATCCCGACACACTCGAACTGCTCGACTCTTTTGGCCTCGCAGAACGCATTCTCGAAAATTCACTTCAGCTATCAACAGTTAGCATCTACGAAGAGAATCTTCCCAAAACTAAACTCGACTATACTAGGCTGCCGCTTAAATACCCATTCCTGACTGTCATCAGCCAAGGGGAGCTCGAGAAAATCCTAGCCGATACCTTAAAAAAGAAGTCGCACAAACCTCTCTGGAACCATCGCGTGCGATTTATCGAAGAGCAGGGAAATGCACTCAACATCTCAGTAGATCGACTATCCGAGGGCATGACCGGCTACGCAGTCGCACATATTGAAACACAAATCGACAAGATCCTAGACTACCAAGCGAACTATTTAATCGGAGCTGACGGGCATGAGTCCGTGGCACGACGCATCGCTGGTATCGACTTCCCTGAAGTAAGCCCCAGCGCAGACTATGCGGTCTTCGAATTCAAGACCGACGCAGACCTGCCCAACGAAATGCGCCTCATCATCAAGGACAACAAAACACATGTTTACTGGCCACTGCCCAACGGTCACTGCCGATGGAGTTTTCAGGTCGATCATGGCGTGGCCTCGAATCACTCACGGGAAAAAGACCATAAATTCAAGCCAATCAACAACAGCGGTTCGCCACTTTTAGATCACCAGCACTTGAACACCTTCTTGGCTGACAATGCCCCATGGTTCACAGGTTCGGTCGAAGACCTTAGCTGGAGAATACTGGTGAACTTCGAGCATCACCTAGCCAACTCCTTCGGAAAGGATCGCATCTGGCTCGCCGGCGACTCCGCGCACACGACGCCTCATGCAGGTATCCTAAGCATGAATGTTGGCATGCGTGAAGCAGTCGAACTCGTCGACATTTTGAGCACCACCGACACTCACCTCGAACGCCAAAAGGCTCTAGCCGACTACAACGAGCAACGCCTCGTAGACTGGCAACGCCTACTCGATCTCGACCACCATATTTACGCAGTCGACCAAACCGCGCGCTGGGCGCTCGGCCATCGCAACAATCTGATCGGCAATATTCCAGCCAGCGGTGAAACACTCAGCGAACTGCTCGCCCAATTACATCTCATCGACGCCGCCTAAGCAGAAGCAGAAAAACCGATTACATGCCACTTGTCAAAAGCGACGCCTCTAGATTAACTGTATTCACACCCGATACAGTAGATGAAAGTAATACAGAGTACCGCCACCGTTCTCACCCTCGCGCTCAGCTGCGCGCTGCACTCGCTATACGGCCTCACGCTCTCGAATAAAGAAGGCACGGCCATTGACGTTACGGTTTTGGAGATCGAAGACACACGCATTCAAATACGCCTTCAGAACGGCAGTTCCACTTGGCTCGACCGTGATCGGTTGTCATCATCCAGCCATCAAGCGATCATCGAGCTCGCCACACAAGAGCAGTCACGCTTCCAAATAATTAACGAACTGCTAGGAATTTCCCTACTTAAGGATAATAAGCTATGGGATGATGCGCCCGCCGAAGTCGCGCAACGCCTGAAATGGCCACTCGAATCTCAGACCGAGACTCAATCCAGCTTTCGATACTATCCTCCCGAGGCATACCATATACTTGAGGCGCGCCCCTATTCCGCAGTCATTTATGGACTAAAAAGCCAAGCTGCTTTAATTAGCGTCGTTTTTGCCAATAAGGGTGATTTCAAGTTCAGCAAGCCTCCGACCAAGGACGAGATCAAAGCGATGCAAGCAGCCATCGAACACGACACTAACAACATCATCAAGCGCATCAGCCATGTACTAGGAAAACCCGAGAAACAACAATACGGCAGTGGCCGTGGTATCAAACAGCTCATCCAGCGCTGGGACTGGAACGGTCACGCCTTTTTACTCGCCACGCAAGAAGACGAATACGCCAGCCTCAGAATCACCAGCAGCGCGTCTGCAAACAACAAAGGCCGCAGCGAGCGATTCTCCGACGCCGCCCTACGCAAGCTCGCCACCCAAAACATTATCTCTCGCCCCAATGGTGACGCCATCATCGGCAACATTCCGATGGTCAATCAAGGCCCCAAAGGCTACTGCGTGCCCGCCACCTTCGAGCGCTACATGCGCTACATGCAGATCCCCGCAGATATGTATATCCTAGCCATGGCTGGGCAAACCGAGATAGGAGGCGGGACTTCTCTCAGAGCCATCATCAACTCAGTCGATGGCTACATTTCCTCTCAAAGCCGCTCAATGAAAAAGCTCAACGAACCGATTAAAATTCGCACTATTCAAAAATACATCGATCAAGGCCTCCCAATCATTTGGACCATGTTTTCCTCGAATGCCTATAATCAATACGCCAATCAACGCACTATTGATCGCACAGCTGTCACCGACTGGGACGCATGGGCAAAAAACACAAAAGCGCACGCCCGCAGCACCGAGCTCAGCAAAGACATTATGTCCGCCCACGCCTGCCTCATCACCGGCTACAACAAAGCGACTGGAGAACTCGCCGTCAGCGACTCCTGGGGCCCATCATATAACGAGCGCTGGGTTTCAGCCGAGCAGGCCGAGCAAGTCTCCCAAGGCTCGATCTATCTCATCAGTTTTTAGCGAATTGGGTTTGCAGGATTACGACACGCAGTTGATCGTGTTCCCGCATATGACAGACACACCTTACAATTTCGACACCTGTCCCGATCGCAGTGGCTACGGCTCCCTTAAATGGGACAAATATAAAGGCCGCGACATCCTACCACTCTGGGTCGCTGACATGGACTTCACGACCGCGCCCGAAATCATCGCCGCCCTGCAGCAACGCCTCGACCACGGCATCTACGGCTACACGGTCCCGCACGAAGCCCCGATCAAAGCCGTCCTCAACTACTTGGATCGCCAACATGGCTACAGCGCCAAAGCCCATTGGCTCAACTTCCTACCAGGCCTCGTGCCAGCGATCAATCTCTGCTGCCACGCCTACGTCGCAGCAAACGAATCCGTGATGACGGCGACGCCCGTCTATCCGCCGTTCCTCGGCGCTCCTGACTACGCAAATCGCGAACTGATTAAAGTCCCGCTTTGCCTCGACGCCGACGACCAATGGACACTCGACTTCGAGGCCATGGAAGCCGCAGTACAGCCAAACACCAAACTCTTTATCCTCTGCAGTCCGCACAATCCAGTCGGCCGTGTTTACAGCAAAGACGAACTCACCCGTCTTAGCGACTTCTGCGAGAAGCACGACCTAATCCTCATTTCCGACGAGATACACTGCGACCTAGTGTTTGACGCAAACGCACAGCACATCGTCACCGCGAAACTCAGCGAAAGTCTCGCAGCACGCACTGTCACACTGATGGCCCCGAGCAAGACCTACAACCTGCCCGGCCTCGCCTGCGCCTTCTCGATTATCGAGAACTCGGAGCTACGCGGCCAATTTCAGAAAACTATTCGCGGCATCATCACCGAGGTGAACTGCTTCGGCTATGCAGGCTGCGAAGCCGCATATAACCACGGCGAGCCATGGCGCCAGGCACTACTATCGTATTTACGCGATAATTACGAACTCACCTACAAGTTCATTCAAACGCAAATTCCTGGCATCACCTTCCGCCCGATGGAGTCGACTTACCTAGCGTGGTTCGACGTCACTCAACTCGAACTCGAAAATCCAGTAAAATTCTTCGAAGACAATGGCGTCGGCCTCACTGACGGCTCCCCCTTTGGCGGCATTCAACACGTGCGCCTCAACTTCGGTTGCCCACGCAACCGACTCCTTGAAGGCCTCGAAAAAATGGCAACAGCCCTCAGCAATCGATAACAATCTAAGGTCTCACAGACGAAAAATGGAATCTGTCCGCATAGACAAATGGCTCTGGGGAACGCGCGTGTATAAAACACGCAGCGATGCCGCCGAAGCCTGTCGCGGTTCCGCGATTCGCCACAACAGCACCATTGCCAAGCCCTCGGCAAAAATTCGGACTGGCGACACCATTATCGCACGCACCAAAGCACTCACCCGAACCCTACACGTCGTCGGGCTCACCGAGAAACGCGTCGGCGCCGCGTTACTGCCCAATTACTTCGAAGACCAAACACCCGAATCCGAACATGAGGCAGCCCGCGAAAAACGCGAGAACGCCAAGGTTTTCAGCCACAAAGGCGCAGGTCGCCCAACCAAAAAAGACCGCCGCGACATCACCCGCCTGCTAGGCCAGTAGAAGCGACACTGTTGTCGCTTTCCACTGAAAAGCACTGCAAACCGATTAGGAGTAAGAGCAAGATTACGATTAAGAAGTCTCTCACTCCCCTATTTTTCACTCTAAACACTGCCCGCCACTTCTCACTCTCACTCCGTGCGCAGCACGGCACTATTCCACCCGTGTCCTACGAAGAAATCCCATACACAGTCGAAGACACCAAACTGTCGCTCAAGGTTGCAGCCTTGATTGACGAAGCCGACCGTCGCTGCGACGACTTCTACCAGCAGAAGCTCAACAAGCGCTACCCTCGCTACGTGCCGAGCGAACCCGCGCAAGTTTACGCTGCGCTACGCCACCTCACCGAACAAGGTCTGCCACTCGGCGAGACCTTTATCGAATGGGGCAGCGGATTCGGCGTCGGCACCGGATTTGCAGCCATCCTTGGCTACGACGCATACGGCATAGAGATTGAGGAAACACTGGTCGAAAAGGCTGAATCACTGCTCGCCGACCAAGGCCTCGACGCAAAGTTTCTACCCGTCAGCTACATCCCCGACGGCTTCCTCAGCTACGATGCACTGAGTGGACACGACATCGTGCGCGATGATAGCTTCGGCCATAGCATCGATGGCAATCCACGCTACGAAGGCATGGATATTGACATTGAGGAAGTAGATTTGTTCTTCGTCTACCCATGGCCAGGCGAGCAAGAGATGATGCTCAAACTTTTCGACGCCATCGCCGGCGAAGGCGCAATCCTAGTCGCCTACTATGGCGACCGCGATATCTGCCTTTATCGCAAGCTTGAAGACGAGGATTATTAAATCCTGAATTAACGTCGTCCCTCTCGAGGTGGCTTGCGGCTATATTTCTCCCCTTTGGAATTCAGCTCGCGGCGGGTGCGACGACTCACTGTGAGTGCGCGTTTTTTCTTACGTTGGCTGAGTTTCTCGAGTTCAAAATCGAGTTTAAGATAATTAATAAAGCGCTCACGACTTAGGATGCCCTTTTCGATCGCCGCCTGAATCGCACAGCCCAAATCCGAGCGGTGCTTACAATCGTGAAATTTGCATTGAGTCGCGACCTCATCGAAATCACGAAAGCTCTCCTTTAAAGTTTTTGCATCAGTCCAGACCTGAACCTCGCGAATCCCGGGGTTATCGATCAACATACCACCTGCCTTCAGCGGTAACAGTTCACGTGCCGTCGTCGTATGCGTTCCCTTGCCTGTTACGCCATTCACCTCGCCCGTCCACAGCCAATCCTGACCGATCAATTGATTGATTAACGAAGACTTCCCCACACCACTGGAGCCAATCAAAGCAATCGTCACCCCAGGCTCCAAATAGCTCCGAATCGTATCGACTCCCGAACTTTCGATTGCAGACGTCAGTATTACTTCAACATCGGGGTTAAGCGCTGCCAAGGCATCTTGCGCCATCTGGTTAATCTCATCCGAATACAGATCACTCTTGTTCAGCAATACCACAGCACGCGCACCACTGCGCAGCATCACCGTAAAATAGCGCTCCATTCTGCGTAGATTAAAATCCTGCCCAGCGTCGGTTACGACAAAAACGACATTCACATTGGCAGCCATCACTTGTTCTTCAGTGCCCTTGCCCGGAGCTTTGCGCGATAGACAAGTCTGACGCTCCATGCGCGCACGAATCAAGCCCTCGTATTCATTGCCCTCGGCACCCATTTCCAACGCGACCCAATCGCCCACCGCAGGTAATTCCGCATCTGTCTCCGCCTCGTGGTAGACCGCACCACCTAAAGCCACCTCCATCTCAGTACCATCATCAAGCACCGCACCATACGAGACCTTGTTATCCCGAATCAGACGCGCAGGCACCCAGCCTTTTTCTCGGCAATCTGCAAATTCCGCTTCAAAGCGTTCGTTCCATCCTAGGTCATTCAGTGTCATGTTCAGCCGACTCTAGGGACGACACAGAAAGAGTTAACCACAAAAATCACAGAAAATACAAAACCCTGAACGCATTTTTTTGAACTTAGTGGCCTCAAAATGCTAATAACGATCCAGCCCCTCAAATTCCGCATACAATGCCTTCCACTCAGCATCCAAGCTGGTCGTGCAGACTGATTGCACCGCACGATTATACCAATACTCCGCTTTAACTTCATCACCTTCGACTCGATGCAGGTACGCATGCACCCAAGCAGCCTCAGCAGTGACCATGTCCTGAACCATTTCGTGCGCCCGCTTCCAGTCGCCCTGCTGCTCAGCGTTTAAGGCTCTTAGATAAATATTTTTCTCCGGCATTGTATACTGATCTGTCGAGGCCTCGCCTAATGGCGAGCTAGAAAAAGGGCAGAAGGCAAAGCTCTGAAAATTGAAGGCAGTTATTACGCATTTATAGTTCGCACACGATGCAATGCGAATGCCAGCAACAAAAACAGCACGGCAACTGTAGCGAGCACAAACACCGCCGAGCTCGGCATCGCCAACCACTTAAGAGATTCCTTAGCAAGCCCAGTTCCCCCGAGGCGAGGGGCTCTAAATCCAGCCCACATCCAAAATATCGAGTAGCCAAGTCCGCCCGCACCTAAGCCCATGCTGACTGCTTGAAGCAGGCGCCTAGAAGGAGTTAACAAACAAACTAGAATAATTAGACAAACAGCTGTCGTGCCCATCCCCCCAGCATGTAAGTGAGACCGCTTCATATAAGACCACGACTTCGCAGTGACCGCCTGCATTACAACTTCATCTCCCTGATAGACTGACTCCCGAACTTCGCTCGCCGAATACTTCAACTCATTTTTAATGGCAGCTTCGTTTAGCCCAAAAACAATGCCCATCGCCTGACCATAAAAGATAGTTAGCACGGCGAGGATCAGCCCCCAAGATGCGATTTGTAAGTTTCTCAAGATGCAATTTGTATTCATAACATTAATCGATCAAAGCACCCTCGCTCCTAAAGCCCGAAAACACTCCGCACGAATCCCCAAATATCAAAAGACGGAGGCGGTGGCGTACGATCACCACTCTCAACATTATCACTCGCACTGCTCCGTGCCCGCGCAGTCTGCGCTACCTCTGAGGGCTCGAAGCTGAGCTCTAAACGATAACCTACAATCGAAGGGCGCTGCTGCACTGCCGATTCAACAACCTTGGTCAACTGAGCTAGGTAATCTTGGCCAGTCGATTCGAGCAGGATTGGCCCAAAATAATAGCTCAGCCCCTCGTGCTCATAGATCACATACCATCCGCTATCTAGATCGGCTGTATCGGCTTTCATCTGTCCAGAAAAACGTTGATCAAACCGAGCCTTGGATAAAAATCCTGTGTACGAAATCGCCGACTCTTCGATCACGCGAATCTCAGATACGCTCTGCGCAAAAACGTTGGCAGAACCAATCAACCAAGCCAGTGTTAGCACCCCTAAAGCACCCAATTGCGTCATATTATATCTGGCGATTGAAATTTTCATATTTACAGTCCAGCAGGTAAATTCGAACCAAAGTCACCACTTCCAGCTTCCACTTCGGGGGTGGAAGCACCTGATCCTAAGTTTGGCGTATTTGTATTAGAAAGCACAGGGTCGCTGGACGAACTCGGGGACGGCGGCACAGTCGCACCTTTGGACTCATACACTTTGACAGTGCTACTTCCTTCATCTGTCGCTCCAAAACCAAAATCTTCAAAACTGCGCTCAGTCGGTGTGCCCCCGCCTGAACCGCCAGTGGCAGTCATTGCTTCGGCAGCACTATCAATCGATGTTCCGCTAGCATCGCCGGCGCTCGAGCCGGTCGCCCCAGACTTCGAGCTTTCGTGGGCAACAGATTCACCGACACCAACCTGACCGGTGTTAACTAAATCGCGATGACTACTGGATGATTCGGACGGAGCATACGCTTTCGAACTCACGCCCCCCACTGCTTCGCCCGCAGTCACGCTCGCAATCTCGCTAAAATCACGCGAATCCGGCGAGGTCTGCCCTACACCTTCGTCAGCACTCTGCGCTGTTCCGCGAGTCGCACCTTGACTGCCACTCGCCTCTGGCGATTCTATTGGTGGCGGAAGTGTCATGCGTCCGTCAAACAAATTAGGATCTACAGCGGCACACGCCGTAAAGGCACAAATCAACAGACCACCCGCCCAAGTAAAGCAAGTCTGTGTAAATAATAACAAGCAGCGCCTCATAGTTTATCGCTGCAGATTATTTTAATTTCTTTCGAGCTCTGGGTATCGACTTTAATCTCGATTTCAATCGATCGATAGCCCTTTCGAGTGCCCTTCAATTTGTAGACATCAGGATACAGCTTTAGGTCCTTTTCCTTAAACCGCTCTGGAGCAAATACCCCAATAATACTTACGTAAGTTTTTTTGTCGGATATTACATGCAACTCAACTTGCTGTCCCTGAATCGCTAACTCGAGACGCAGTCGCGACTCTTCTTTGAGCTGACTCGGCGGCATTGTGCTAGGGCGACTCGCCATCGCATCATTAAAAAATTTCGCAGCGAGTGGATAACGCCCTTCTTTCAGATACTTCGTAGCCGAAGTAATATTTTGCGTATAGCGAATATTTGCGAGGTAAAGGCTAGATGCCTTCTCAAGTCCAGTACGGGCTTCCTTCGATTCGGGAGCCAGTGCCACCGCCTCTCGATACATCGTCCGCGCCCCATCAAAACTACCAGCTTTTAATGCATTATACCCATCTCCCAGCAATACCTCCAAACGCGCAGCTTTCGCCTTCACCTTGAGCTCGGTGAGCCGCTCGTTCAATTCAGCTCTGGGGCGAAGCGCGATCGCAGCTTCCAAGGCTGTGATCGCAGCGACTAGATCACCCTCGGCTTCTGCCTGGGTCGCAAGCTTCAGTGCGGCTTTAAACTCACGCTCTTGAATCTGCGCATGGATCACTTTACGCTCATTAAGCAGAAATGGATTATTCGGGTGCTTCACCTGCAATGCCTCCAGTTGAACCATCGCCTCGTCAAGATTGCCCACCGCTTGAAGTGCTTTAAGCCCTTGAACCTCAACCGCAATCCTCTCAAGCGAACTGACCATCACCAGCCCATCAGTCGCCGCAACATTTGCGGAATCGATTTGCTGCACTTTTTCAAATGCAGATCGAGCTGCCACTAGGTCCAACTCGGCCAATGCGACATTCGCAGCTTCCAGCATCCCGCCTACTTGTTGGACTGAGCGACCTTCCAAATCGCCCAGAATCGCACTCGTCATTTTAAAGCGATCGACACTTTCTTGATAATTGTTCGCATTCAAATCTCGTAGCCCCTGATTGTAAGTCTCCACCGCTTCAAGGTAAGTATTTTTAAAGGCAGTTTTTAAATATTTTAGGCTCTTGAGTTCCTCATAGGTCGATTGATCGAGTGCACGGGCCGTTTCGGCCAATATCAAAGCAGCGAGCTGTGCGTCTGCCGCGCCCACCACAGTGCTATAATATTGCTCGGCTTTTTCGAGTTTCCCTGCCGCTAGCGCGTCTCGAGCCTTTTCGACATCCTTGCTTAACGCCGCCATAAAATCGAGCGACACATCGCCCTTTCGCAGTGCGGCTGCCAGATCTTCGCTCAACAGCTTCTCTGCACGTTCCGCCAGTTGACGCAGATCATAGTTGTCTGCCTCATGGGTTTGATCGCCCGTAGTAATCAAAATGTCCGCTCTATTTGTGGCTGCCGTATCACCCCCTTCAAAAACCATCAGCACGATGACAGGCAGGACCATCAGGACAATTAAAACGATGGCGACAAAGATGACTGGTTTCTTGTTTTGGGTCATGAAAAATAATTAACGTATAAACTAATATTTACGACAACAGCCCAAGTGTAAAATTGCGACGTGAAAAAAATGACTTTCCGACGAATCTGTGGTGTCTTCGTGCTTGCATGAGAGTGCAAAAAATCCACGCTTTCGAACAATTTATGCCAAAACGCACCGATATTCAGACAATTCTTATCATTGGTTCCGGCCCGATCGTCATCGGCCAAGCCTGTGAATTCGACTATTCAGGCACTCAAGCTTGTAAAGCGCTGCGCGAAGAAGGCTACAAAGTCGTCCTCGTCAACAGCAACCCGGCGACCATCATGACGGACCCTGAGTTCGCCGATGTCACTTACATCGAGCCACTTACGGTCGACGCCTTAGAGAAGATCATCGACAAGGAACGCCCCGACGCACTGTTGCCGACGCTCGGTGGCCAAACTGGGCTGAATCTCTCGATGGAGCTACATGATGCAGGCATTCTCAAGAAATATGGTGTGGAAATGATCGGTGCGAAGCCGGAAGCCATTATTAAAGGCGAAGCGCGTGACATCTTTAAGCAAGCGATGCTTAAAATCGGACTCGACGTCGCCCGATCAGAAACAGTGCACACTCTGGCCGAAGCGATCGCAGCGATCGATAAGACCATCGGCGACTTCCCGATTATTATTCGCCCCAGCTTTACGCTAGGTGGCTCCGGTGGTGGCATCGCTTACAATCGTGAAGAATACGAGAAGATGGTGCAAAACGGTCTCGATCTATCTCCCACGACCGAAGTGCTCGTCGAAGAGTGCCTGCTCGGTTGGAAGGAATACGAGATGGAAATCATGCGCGACCACAAGGATCAGTGCGTGGTTATCTGTTCAATCGAAAACTTTGACCCAATGGGAGTCCACACCGGCGACTCGATTACTGTCGCTCCTGCGATGACGCTCACGGATAAAGAATATCAGCTCATGCGCGACGCATCCTTCGCGTGTATTCGCGAAGTAGGCGTAGAGACTGGTGGTTCCAATATCCAATTCTCCGTCAATCCCGCCAATGGCCGTATGGTCGTGATCGAGATGAACCCGCGCGTATCGCGCAGTTCGGCGCTCGCATCGAAGGCAACTGGTTTCCCAATCGCCAAGATCGCGGCAAAGCTCGCAGTCGGCTACAGCCTAGATGAGCTCAAGAACGACATCACCCAGAAGACACCTGCCAGCTTTGAGCCAACAATCGACTATGTCGTCACGAAGATCCCTCGCTTCACATTCGAGAAATTTCCAGGTGCGGACACGACTTTGACTTCTGCGATGAAGTCAGTCGGTGAAGCCATGGCAATTGGCCGCACCTTTAAAGAGTCGTTTCAAAAAGCACTGCGCTCACTCGAAATCGGTGCCAAAGGCTTTGTTGGACCAGCTAATTTCGAAGCAAAAATCACTGACATGCAGGCAGTCCGCCAAGGCATCGCGATTCCAACTTGCGAACGTGTCTTCTGGCTTCGACATGCAATTCTCAACGGCATGACAGATGAAGAAATATTCGACATCTGCGCACTCGACCCATGGTTCATCAGGCAACTGCGCGAGTTGGTTGAAGTCGAAGGCAACCTGCGTAAGAGCAGCCTCGCAAAGCTAGATACTGAACTAATGAAAACTTCCAAGGAAGCCGGATTCAGCGATGCATTGATCGCCGACTTGGTTCACTCTAATCGGCAAGCCGTGCGCAAGCGCCGCGAAAAGCTTGGCGTGCTGACCAACTTTCGCTTAGTTGATACTTGCGCGGCTGAGTTCGAAGCATTCACACCATATTACTACTCCTCTTACGGCTCCGAAAACGAAATCGTTAGGAGCGACAAGAAGAAGATCATGATCCTCGGTGGTGGCCCAAATCGTATCGGCCAAGGCATCGAATTTGATTACTGCTGCGTGCACGCCTCCTTTGCACTTCGCGACGCAGGTTTCGAAACCATTATGGTCAACTCGAATCCAGAAACCGTTTCGACTGACTACGATACATCCGACAAGTTGTTCTTCGAACCACTGACACTCGAAGACGTTCTCGAAATTTACACTCAGTCTGGCTGCGACGGCGTGATCGTCCAATTTGGTGGTCAAACACCACTCAACCTCGCAACTGAACTCGAAGCCCACGGCGTGAATATTATTGGTACATCGCCTTCGATGATCGATGCAGCGGAAGACCGTAAGCTTTTTCGCGACATCCTCGACCGAGTCGGCCTCAAGCAACCAGAGAACCGTATCGCCAATTCTCTGGAAGAAGCCTACGAACTCGCCGGTGAGATTGGCTTCCCGATCCTGCTCCGTCCTTCCTTTGTTCTCGGTGGACGCGGTATGTTCATCGTCTATGACATGGAGGAAATGAAAAAGATCGTTCGCGAAGTATTTGACGTCGCACCTGGCACTCCAGTGCTACTCGACAAGTTCCTAGAAGATGCTTACGAGCTCGACGTGGACTGTATTTCCGACGGCGAAACAACAGTGATCGGCGGCATGCTGCAACACGTTGAATTTGCAGGTGTGCACTCCGGTGATGCGACCATGGTAATGCCACCGCACACGCTCTCAGAAGAAATCCTCGAGACGGTGCGCCAAGCCACCTACGCGCTTGCGAAGGAGCTCGAAGTGGTCGGCCTGATGAACGTGCAATACGCGATCAAGGACGACGAGCTTTACATCATCGAAGTCAACCCACGGGCCTCGCGCACCGTGCCATTCGTCTCCAAGGCGATCGGCGTGCCACTGGCAAAGCTCGCTGCCCGCATTATGGCTGGTGAAAAGCTAGTGAATCTTGGCTTCACCGAGGAAATCATTCCTCCTTACTGGGCAGTCAAAGAATCTGTCTTCCCATTCAACCGTTTTCCAGGCTCTCCAGTCATGTTGAGCCCGGAAATGCGCTCGACCGGTGAGGTCATGGGCCTCGATAAGGACCTCGGTGTAGCATTCGCGAAATCACAAATGGCTGCAAAGCCAGCACTGCCAGATTCTGGCGATGTCTTCATCAGCGTGAAGGACTACGACAAAGAGCGAGCCGTTGAAATTGCCCGCGGACTCAGTGATCTCGGCTTCGGCATCATCGCCACCGCAGGCACAGGTAAGCTCTTTAAGGCCAACGGTATTAATGTGAAGCACGTTTGCCGTCTCAGCGAAGGTCGCCCCAACGTGATTGATTTGATCAAAAACAACAAAATCGCGCTGATTATCAACACGCCACAAGGCACCGTCCCTCGCCAAAACGAGAACATGATCCGCACCGAAGCCGTGAAGCATAACATTTGCATTATGACGACGATCTCGGCAGCCTCCGCAGCAGTCGAAGGCATCAAATCGCTGCGCGAAAAGGGCTACGAAGTGCGTTCGATTCAATCTTACAGTCAAGAAGCCAACCCACGCTAATTTCGCCTCTGCTCTGAATCCTACTCTGACACATCATCCCAATAGGGATAGGAGAGTATGATTAAGAGGGTAATTACATTCTCAAGAAATGAAAGCCCCAACAATTATCGCACTGCTCCACGGGCCGGATCAACCCGGTCTGGTTTCGCGTGTGTCCAGTTGGATCTTTCTACGTGGCAGTAATATCCATCATGCTGATCAACATAAAGATCTAGAGGCTAATATCTTCTTCCAACGTCTAGAATGGACACCGTCAGGTCAAATCGACGAAGAAGCTGCAGCCTTTGAGAAATTCGCCCAGCAAGATCTCGGCATGACCGTCAAAGTCGCAAGGTCGACGGATCGCCCCAAAGTTGCCCTGTTCGTATCGAAGATCGACCATTGCTTTCACGATACCATCCTACGCTTTCGCTCCGGTGAAATGTCCGGCGAACTCGCCTGCATCCTCTCGAACCACGAAACGCTGAGGGCCGAGGCTGAAACTTATGGTATACCCTTTCAGCACGTACCGGTCACCAAGGAGACCAAAGCAGAAGCCGAAGCGAAACAGCTCGAAATCGTGCACTCCTATGGAGCCAATCTCGTGGTGATGGCGCGCTACATGCAGGTACTCTCTGACAACTTCCTAAGCAAGGTAGGCTGCCCAGTGATCAACATTCACCACTCTTTCCTACCTGCCTTTGCAGGGGGCAAGCCGTATCACCAAGCGCACGCTCGTGGCGTCAAACTGATCGGGGCCACGGCACACTACGCCACAGCAGACCTTGACGAAGGCCCAATCATTCACCAAGACGTTACCCGGATCAATCACCGCAACTCGGTGCCTGATCTGGTTCGCAAAGGAAAAGACCTCGAAAAATCGGTCTTTGCCCAAGCGATTCGCCTCCATCTCGACAACCGTATTTTAGTCTATCTCAACAAAACCGTCGTCTTCGACTAGGTAGCTTCACCGCAATGACTCATAGCTCATTCATAATGGCTAAACATCCATCATCACTCATCATTTCATTACCCATTCACAACTTAATCACCTATTAGCTATTCTCAATTAGCCATTATTTTCCATGAATCACCCACCAAAAAAGAAACATAAAAACCCTCTCATGCCCGAAGACGAGGTTATCGACGAGCGTCACCTCATCGACCTCGAGGAGTCTGCGGATATCTCTTTCGAAGACCGCGTCAGTATCTATTGGATGGAGAACAAGAGCTTCTTAATTGGTTGCATCACGGTGCTGCTACTGGTTGTCGCGGGTTACCAAAGCTTACGTATCTTCAAGGACCGCTCAGAGCTGGCTCTTCAAGCGGAATACGCCGAGGCAAACAGTAGCGAAACTCTAGGAGACTTCGCCAAGGCCAACAGCGACAAGGAGCTTGGTGGATTTGCCGCACTCAGCACCGCTGACGTCGCTTACACCGCGGAAGACTACCCTAAAGCACTCGAATTTTACAATTTAGCTGCCGCCGCACTTGCAGCGCCGACCCTAGCTGGCCGCGCTCAACTTGGACAAGCCTTCGCACTCTACCAAAACGGCAGCACCGACGAAGGTCTTGCAAAGCTCAATGCGATCACTGCTGACAGCAGCCTCGCCGAAGCCGCACGCGCCGAAGCTGCTTACCACCTGGCAATCGAAGCCGACGCAGCAGGCAACACCGCCGAGTTCGAAAGCTTTGCTGCACAAATCAATGCTTCGCCACTGGCTGGCCAATGGCAACAGCGCCTCAGCTACTACCAGCAGCAAATGCAGTAATTCTAAGCGCCCCATCATTTTCTGAAGCACAGCTCACACGAGCTGTGCTTTTTTTTGTTTCATTCACGTCCGAGCGCATGCATCGTCCAGCCAATGCAGCATTGCCTACGGGCAATCATTTAAGAGCGCACCGATTTACGCAGTGCGCCCATCAACTTTCTCAATTTCCGCCAGAAGCGATTCTTCCGATATTTCCCTCCGAAGAGCAAAGAGAAGACTTCCTGATTTACCCGAGCGCTCAGTTCTACTGAGTCCGGATGATCGCAACGCTCCTGATCAAAGCGTTCTGTTAGATTGTTCGCAAAGAATGAATCGGGATTGGCTGTATGCGTGCTACGCACATCAAATCCAATATTACTAATCAGATTTCCCTTCGGAGTGAGGCAACGGTCGTTTGAGGCAATTGTCGTGGCCAACCAAGGGTATGCCCACGAATTGACTTCACCCGTGTGAACTTTGCGCAAACGCTTAATTAGTTTTGAGAACGCTTTATCTGAAATACCTAGCTGTTCTCGACAACTCTTAGGGGCCTTAAAAAACTCAACCATCTGAAGGTCTTGACGATTCCACGCTCGACGCCAGGTGGCCCAACCCCAAGGGGTGGAATATTGAGTGAAAGCATATGAGTGTTCAAATTGCTTCGGTGAGACGAAGTTTGAACCACTGATATGCATCACTGCGTCGTCGTCAGCATAGCGATTGAGCATGGATTCGCAAAAACCAAAGAAACTTAGTTCTGGCAGACAGTCATCTTTCAAGATGATCGCTTGATCGTAGGTTTCAAATGCACGGTTGAGTCCAGTATAAATGCGTTGCTGGCATCCCATTTTCTCGTCACTATATTTTAGGTGCAGGTCACAGTCCCAATCCACTTGAATAACATCGCGTGTCGGTTGACAGAGAGTGTCATCGTTTGCTCGATCTGCACGAGGTCCGTCTGCGATGACAAATAAATGCTTGGGCTGCACTGCCCAGATATGAGCAAACACTTGTTCGATTAAGTCGGGACGATTATAGATGATGAAAATGGTCGGTTTTGCTAACGTGTGAATAAGTGAGTGATATCGCTCATTTATCGTAAGTATTTTTAAGGCAAACGGAAGCTTCAAACGCTAGAAAAGAGATGCCCGACCCGTGTCATTCGACTCATTCCGAGTAACTCCAAAGACAGGCGAACCGCGCTTTGACCGCTTAGCTGAACCTTGCAGTCTTGACTTTCGAGAGTCCATAAATAGCGCTAATCAAATGGTTCTTCCAAGCTTAAGAATACAGTGGTTATCCGACGAAAAAGGATATGGACTCATTGCTACGGAATTCGTCCCCAAAGGGACTATTACGTATTGTCAGGACTCACTTGATATCGTCATCCCACAAGGGGATATATCGAAATACTCTGGGGTATTACGCGACAGCATCTACAAGTTTGCCTACGAACCACCAACGGGCGAGATGGTGCTTGGCTGGGATCATGCCAAGTATATCAACCACTGCTGTTTGGCAAATACACTATCTACGGGCTATGAGTTCGAAATCGCGGTGCGTGATATTGAAGTCGGAGAAGAGCTCACGACCGACTATCGACTATTCTCCAAACATAACACATTTCACGTCGTCTGCAGGAATGAGCACTGCCCGCAGTCTGCGATGGATGCACTGCCCTTAAAAGACATCGACGCACGTATCCAATC
This sequence comes from Opitutia bacterium, assembly GCA_029252625.1. Lineage (GTDB taxonomy): Bacteria > Verrucomicrobiota > Verrucomicrobiia > Opitutales > Coraliomargaritaceae > Lentimonas. The sequence continues at coordinate 23,730 of JAQXBA010000004.1, forward strand.
CGCGCTGTCATCCTATTCGAGTGTCGAGCAGCCTTTGGGATTTTTGGTTGCTACGGATACTTTAGAAAGATTGAATGCATACTTAAATGACTCAGGTGAGTATATCTCTGTCGAAGAAGAGTTGCCTAAAACATAGTATGAATGGACGCACTTCGACGTTGTTGAGCATTTAAGCGCATCAAGCGAATGGATAAAATCCGCATCAACATACTGCACCACCGGCATCACACGGAGGCGCGCACGAAGGGGGCGATCATTCGGCACCTAGCTCGAAAGTGGAAAGAAGAAGGACACGTAGTTACGCACTTGTATGGGTGCGATAAGTATGAGTCAGCAGACGTGTTAATATTGCACATCGATCTGTCGTGTATCCCTGACGAGTATGTAGCCTTCTCGCAGAGATTCCCCAAAGTAGTTAATCTCGGACTCACAGACATCCGAAAGCGTACGATTAGCCGCAATCTCCTCTCTAAAGAGTGCCCATACGAAGGGCCAGTCATTATCAAGGCAGACCTCAATTGCGGCGGTGCCCCAGAACGGCTACTGGGCGTCACCCCGAAGAAAAGGCCCATTAGTCTCATGCGCGGAATCAAGAAGCGGCTAAAGATCAAGGACCCCTTCTCAATTCGGAAACCGAAAGATTACTTAATCTACCCAAAGAAATCGAAAGTCCCCAGAGCGGTATTTTCGAATGAGTCATTGGTCGTGGAAAAATTCCTACCCGAGAAACACGGGGACGAATACTATCAGCGCAGGTATTACTTCTTCGGCGATGCGGAATATCATGAAATCCATGCCACCAGCGTGGCAATTCACGCTACGGATTCGGACGATCACTGTATCCGATATTGGGAAGAGCCGTCGATCCCTCCTGCATTACGCTCATATCGAAAAGAGCTGCAGGCAGATTATGGAAAAATCGACTATGTCATCCACGACGGCAAAATCGTAGTGTTCGATGTCAACCGCACACCCAGCAGTGGCGATATCGAAACAGACTCAATTGCTGCGGTTTGGGTAAAGTCCATCGTTGATCGATTGCATGTAGGGATTGCGAAGGCTCCAATCGTGGACAATCAGTAGCCGAAGGCTTGATAATCCTTCGCGTAATAGGCTTCGATTCGGCTCCGCAGCTGTTTCTGCGTGGCTGCCCCCGTATTTTTATTCGAGGGATTTGAGTGCTTCAAACGGGCAAGGGCATCGCGCGGGAAGAGGCCTTGCTTAGCTGCGGACTCTAAATCGGACCGCAATTTTTCAACCTTCGCAATCATTTGAAAAGAGATACGCCCGTGGCCACAGCAGGCCCACTGAGGGCGCAAGTGCTCCTCGATTCGATGCACTGGGGTCTGCTCCATATAGTCCAATACCATTTCAGCAGATATGTGATCTGACTGCTCAGCAGATTTCCCATGGAATCGTGCAACCTCCTCAGCGAGGCCATATTTTGGATGGTCGACGATCTTGTCTTGATACGCAGACCAGAAACGAGTGACCGGATTACGAACGACCGTAAAGACTGGTATCTTATCCGTCGCTAGGTCTGACAAGACTTTTCCAACGGCATGCAATTGGTAGACCCCGTACAGTTTATTCCGTTTACGATCAAAGGCCTCAGAAAAAGTAGAGTCGCTTAAGGCACGCCGCACACTGCTATTCGCCGATTTCGAAATCGCGATATAGACGCTGTTCGTTTCTTTGATGAATAACGAGTGATGCCGCCAGAGATCTAGATAGTTGTAACCCTCACCTTCCCATTGAGCAGCTTCGTTAGACGCACGATATTTAAGATCATACTTCTTGGAGACTGCCCGTAAGATTGAATAGCGAAATCGTCTTTTCATTTTGTATCAGGAAGTATCGAGGGAATTTGGGAATGCGTCCAACGAAGAATATGTAAAACCTGAAATGGCACTAAGGCACCGAACTTATCTCAGATCAATCCGAAGTTAGTTAAACTTATTGACAAGTAAAGCAGACCCTTAGCATTAAAGAGTCTTATTGAGGAAGCATTGACAGCATCGCCATAGAGTACACAACAACACCCGCGCTGTCCGATTATCCGCTTAGACTGATTTAACGGAGGCAGAGCAATTCATCTCATCTAGAAATATACCGCTGTATTATGAGCACAATCATCACAGACATCCGCGCCCGCGAAATCATTGACTCGCGTGGCAATCCTACTATCGAAGTCGACGTCGAACTCGAGTCCGGCATCGTCGGCCGCGCAGCCGTCCCATCTGGTGCTAGCACTGGTGAGCACGAAGCTGTAGAGCTTCGTGATGGCGACAAAGCTCGCTACCTCGGCAAAGGCGTCCTCAAGGCCGTTGACAATGTTGACAACGTCATCGCTCCCGAACTGATCGGTTTCGACGCTTGCGACCAGCTGACGATCGACAAAATCATGCTTGAGCTCGACGGCACTGCCAACAAGGCAAAGCTCGGCGCCAACGCAATGCTCGGTGTCTCGCTCGCAGTGGCACACGCTGCCGCAGACGCACTCGGTCTTCCTCTTTACAAATACATCGGTGGACCCAACGCAAAGGTGTTGCCAGTGCCAATGATGAACGTCATCAACGGTGGTTCACACTCTGACGCACCGATCGCGTTCCAAGAGTTCATGATCCGCCCGATCGGCGCAGCGACATTCAGCGAAGCAGTCCGTATGGGCGCTGAGTGCTTCCACAGCCTCAAGAAGGTGCTCCACGATCGTGGCCTCAGCACCGCAGTGGGTGACGAAGGTGGTTTCGCTCCTAAGTTCGAAGGCACAGAAGATGCACTCGACACATTGACTAAGGCAGTTGAAGCAGCTGGCTACCAAGTTGGCGTTGGCAAAGACATCACATTCGCACTCGACTGTGCTGCCTCTGAGTTCTTCGAAAACGGCGTCTACGACTACGCTAAGTTCGAAGGCGAAGGCGGCGCAAAGCGCAATTCCGCAGAGCAAGCAGCTTACCTACAAGAGCTTTCTGAGAAATACCCAATCGATTCGATCGAAGACGGTTGCGACGAAAACGACTGGGACGGCTGGAAGGCTCTCACAGACGCAATCGGCGACAAGGTTCAGCTCGTCGGCGACGATCTTTTCGTCACCAACGTTAAGTTCCTGCAAAAAGGTATCGATCTTGGCGTAGCCAACTCGATCCTCGTTAAGGTCAACCAAATCGGCACACTCACCGAAACACTCGAAGCAATCGAGCTCGGCAAGGCAAACGGCTACAACTCTGTGATCTCTCACCGTTCAGGCGAAACAGAAGACGTCACTATCGCAGACATCGCGGTTGCAACCAACGCTGGGCAAATCAAGACAGGTTCCATGAGCCGTTCTGACCGTATCGCAAAATACAATCAACTCCTTCGTATTGAAGAAGAGTTGGGCGAAAACGCGGTATACGCTGGCACACTGTAAGCGACCCTTACATCAAATTACCACAAAGCCCGACGGTTATCCGTCGGGCTTTTTTAATGGTCATCGTCGATTAGCGGTTAAAAGACGAGACGACTCGCCCTCCTCTGCAGCAAAACAGAATCAATGTGGACGAGTCGCCCACACTCCTATCGCAGACAATGGCATAAACATCCCCACCATCAGTCAGCTATTGCCTCTCAGTTGCAACCATCGCCACACACAAATTGCTCGCTTCAATTTTCTAAATGCGTACATGTTACTCAACATTCTTAGAAATCATGACCTTAAAAGAAAAACAAGACGCGCTCGTCGAAGAAATCACCTTGATTCCCGACGCCTATGAACGTCTCGGCTATATCGTTGACCGCGGCAAAAAGGCTGTCGGGCTAAGCGAAGACCTGCGCATTGATAGCTTCAAAATCGAAGGCTGCATGTCACAGCTTTGGGTCGTGCCAGCATTTAAGGATGGTTTGTGCTCGTTTCGCTCTGAGTCTGACTCAGCAATTGTGAAAGGAATCGCTGAACTACTGTGCAACTTCTACAGCGATGCGAAGCCCGAAGAAATTATTGCCGCCGATGCTGAATTCCTTGGCGAAGTTGGTATCACACAGCACCTTTCCCCAAATCGACGCAATGGCTTGAGCCGTATCGTCGAATCGATTCAACGATTCGCACAGTCCTGCCTAGCAGACTCGTAATCACATAAAAGCGACACTCGCCTTGCTTCCCCATCCCTGCCTCACAAGCGAACGCAGTGAGCTGCCAGACAGAAGTCAGTTTCTGATCTCCTAATTGCTTCACAATCTTAAGTCTCAACCGTCCCATTTTAAGTCACAGCAATGGCCGCCCCACTCTATGACGCACACAACCACATGGCTGATCCAGCCCTATGCGCGCATCGAGCTGCGATCGAGCCTTGCCTACGCGAGATCGACCTAAAATTTGCCGTCGTCAACGGCACCTCGCCCAGCGATTGGGCCGCGGTTCTGAGACTCGCACAATCAGCGCTACACATGATTCCCGCCATCGGTCTGCACCCATGGCAGGTGAACGACGCCCCGGCAGACTGGCAGGTAAAATTCCTGAAAACGCTGGATTGCGGTGCGCGAGTCATCGGCGAAGTGGGCCTTGATCAATGGATTGAAGGCCACGACCTTGAGCGTCAACAGCCCGCTTTTCGCTGGCAACTCGCTCAGGCTACCCAACGCAACCTGCCAGTCTCGATCCATTGCCTTAAAGCGATCGGTCCGCTGATGGAGACACTACGCCACGAATCACTGCCCAAGCGCGGCGTTCACCTCCACGCCTATAGTGGTCCGGTCGAATTAATCCCTGAATTGGTTCAGCTTGGTGCCTATTTCTCGTTCAACGCCGGACAACTCAGACCCGAAAAATCGAATGCGCCCGAACGAATGTGTGCCGTGCCAGCAGAGCGACTACTGATCGAAACCGATGCGCCCGACATGCTACCAGCAACGCGGCTGCGAAGCTTCAATCTTCCGAAATCTGCTCGCGGACATGCACTCACTCATCCCGCCACCCTAATTGATGGCTATACCGCCATTGCGCATCTTCGCGCCACACCGATCGAGTCCCTGAAACAACAGGTCGCCAGTAATTTCGAACGCTATTTCCTTAGCTAGACCCGCCTTATACACCATGGAAGATCTTCAGCTTCAGCCAACCCCGCAGGTCACACGTCGCCAGTTACTGATGCGCGGACTACGCTGCCAATGCCCCAACTGCGGCCAGGCTAAATTATTCAAAACCCGTCTGCACATTCATCGTTATTGTTCAAAGTGCGGCATGCGACTCGAACGCTGCGACGGTTACTTCCTCGGCCCTCTTTGCATCAATTATGGAGTCGCGGTCTTTACCTTTGTGTTACCGACCCTACTGCTGGGATTCTTAGGTTACATTGCCATCAAGCTCGCCTTGGCAATTGCCTTCACTGGAGCTCTATTACTGCCAGTGCTGCTCTACCGTTTCAGCTGGGGCTGCTGGTTGATGGTGTATTACATCTGTCTGCCTCACGAGCTGCATGCCAACCGCACAGAAGATTGCGATGATCTTTCATTTGAAGAAGAGCGCCGCACGCGCACGAAACAATGATTGCTTCCTGTGCGACTACTCCTGAATCATTGCACGGCGCATTTGTGAATAGCCATTTTTCATCGAGCTATAAGGATCAACCGCTCCGTCCTTCATCTGCGAATAAGTGCGCATTAAAGTTGGACTCTTCACCACAAAATCACTCACACCCAACGCGGTCTGTACTCTAGAGTCGCCAATCACGCTGTAAGGCTCCTTCAAAGGATTGACAGTTCGGTCTCCGACCAAACCAAACAGATCCCGCAGATTTGAAGGTCCCAACAGAGGCAACATCAAATAAGGTCCCTCTCCCATCCCCCAAGCCCCTAAGGCTTGCCCGATGTCTTCAGATTTAAGCGGCTGCAGACGATCAAAACGATTCGCGGCAGGAAATACACCGACAACGCCAAGGGTCGTATTCACTGCAAAACGTTCGGTCTCGAGCCATCCGCCTTTGATGCGACCCTGTAAAAGATTCCCGGCCAGACGTACCGGATAGCCTAAGTTCTTAAAAAAGTTCGAGGCACCACGCTCCACGGCGTCAGGAGTCACGTTCTGATAGCCCTCGGCGATATGTTTCACCACATTCATATAGATGAAGTCATTGAACTTAAACGTCAGTCGGTTTACTGACTCCAGCGGGTCACGCACCTCAGTCGGTTGCTCTTCAATGTCCCCGTACAGTTCTTCCTCGGTAAGGTAGTCATACACGCCCTCTGCCAATCCAGTAGTCAGGCTAACACATAGATAGAGTGCGAACGCACAATACTGTAAAATTAAGCGTTTATAATATGATCGTTGAGACATCTAATTCCTCCTGCTTTAATAGTTTTTCTAATTTCTCAATTAATTGTGCGCCATTTCCCTTACGAAAGTGATCATCAAACTGTTGTCGGTAATTTGATACCAAGCTGACATCCTCAGCTACAATATCATAGATTTGCCAGCCCGTTTTCAACAAGCCTAAACGGTATAACACATTGAAAGTCTTCCCACTAGGAAAGCTAATGACGACTGGCACTTCGATACGTTTACTAGTGACCTCGATCAAAGCTCCACAGTCCAAGATTGGCCGATCTTTGCCTGCCATACCATCCACAAAACTCTGAACAATTAACTGGTCGATGAGATTGCGGACCTGCGTCTGCTCAACAACCGTCAACAATTTCCAGTTACGCGCCAGCGCACGACGAATAAGCACCTCCAGGTCGTACTTATCCTCAACGACTGCCCGAACCGCATCTTGCCGCTGTGCACTCGTATAGTCCTTATAAGCATCGAGGTACATAATATCCAAGGTCGCCTCCATGGTAGTCACCAGCTTCGCCCTCTCGTTCGCCTGTACTGGCAGTACTGTCAACAGAGCGACACTTACGATTATACTTATAAAATTCACCCTCAGATTCATACATTATTCTTCACCGCCGTCAATACCACCAAGAGCAAAACGGCTAATTAAACTTTCGATGTCCAAGGCAGATTCAGTATCAACAACCATATCCCCCGGCTCGAGCGGGAAGCCGGATCCGCCAGGTGAAATACTTAAATAGCGGTCACCAATCAAACCCGCTGTCTTCACCGAGATGATCGTATCATCATCCAGTGCCAAATCATTCGGCAATTCCAGCGTCACGATTGAATAGAAATCATCACCCAATATGATCGATCGTACCGTGCCAACACGTACTCCAGCAATCTCCACACGACTCCCAGCATTCACTCCGCTAGTGCTACGAAACCGCGCCTCTAATTGGTAGCTATCACTGCCGAAGAATCGTGCACTGCCCACTTGAATGGCCAAATATAGAACGGCTCCAAAGCCAATCAGCACAAAGCACCCAACCAAAAATTCTATCTTGCGATTATTCATATTTCACATTCTCCACTATTTTTTAGATTCCTAACTACGCCCGTAGTTCGCCTTACTCAAAAAGCCTGAAAGAGCCGATTCTGCATCCGCATCCAACTCCGATGGCTTGCCAAAAAACTTAATGATCCCTTCGTCCAGCCACGCTACAGAGTCGCTTATTTCAAAGACTTCCGGAATATCATGGCTCACCAGTAACGCGGTAAAGCCAAAACGTTCGCGATAATCCGCAATCATTTCAAATACGCTAAACTTACGCTCCGGGTCCAAGCCTGTTGTGGGCTCATCAAATAACACTACCTGAGGGTCCGTAATCAACGCACGTGCCAGAGCTACTCGCTTTTTCATTCCACCAGACAACTCGCCGGGATAGCGCTGCGCCGAATTCGTCAGCTCCAAATGCGCCAGCATCGCGTCGACACGCTCGCGAATTTCCGGCTTTGCCAGGCTCGATGCTTCCAACAATGGCAAGGCCACATTCTCCGCCGCTGTCATAGAATCAAACAACGCATTATTCTGAAACATATAGCTAAAAGTCACCGCATCGTTACCCTTTGATCCACGACGACTTTGCGCGATCGGTTGACCATCCAACTCAATCTCACCGTAATCAGGTGTCAGTAAATTCGCGATACATTTTAATAGCACCGACTTACCGATACCACTCTTACCAATAATCGTCGTTACCGAAGAACGCGCAACATTTAGGTTCACGCCATCGAGCACCTTGACCTCACCAAAATGCTTTTTAAGACCACTGATTTTGAGGAAAACGTCGTCCATTATAGAAGAAAGGAAGTGATTAAATAATCGGTCGCAAGTACCATAACGCTCGACCAAACGACTGCCCGGGTTGCTGATTCACTCACGCCGCGCACACCTGGAAATGACGCTTTACGATGCGTGTTATAACCGCGATAAGTGCAAATTGCGATCGTCACTAAACCAAACACCAATGCCTTGATAAATCCGCCGCGTACATCTGCCCAACTCACAGTCTCAAACACACGGTTCCAATAAACACCACTATCCACATGTAACAACAGGCTGCCAGTGACATAGCCACCAAAAATACCGATCAAATCAAATACCGCAGTCAGCATCGGGAAACAGAATAAAGCTGCCAACAGCCGTGGACCGACTAAATACCCGCGAGGATCAATGCTTAAAGTCTGCAATGCATCGATTTGCTCATCATTGCGCTGGATACCAAGTTCAGAGGCCATCGCCGAACCCGCCTGTCCGACCACCATCAACGCGGTCAGCACCGGTCCCAGTTCACGAATTAGCGACAGTGCCACCGCCGTGCCCAATGCTGATTCGCCACCAAATTTAACCAAGGTGTAGTAGAGCTGTAGCCCCATCACCAAGCCGGTAAACAAACCAACAATCGCGACAATTGGGAAACAGCGCACCCCGATCTCATGCATCGCAACGATCAATTTAGCCGCACGGTTCCGTTGATTAAAGAAACCGCGCATGGCGCCGACTCCAAATAAACTAATTTCTCCGAGCTCGTGAACAACGAACAACGCTGAGCGGCCAAATGTGCGTATCATTTATGATTAAATTCCAGAGGTGTAAATGGATCTATATAACCTGTTTATGACATTCTTAATGCCCGGTAGTGAAGCGAAAAACAACGATATTCCAGCGATCGATAAAAAAAGCGCCTTCCGGGGAAGGCGCTTTCGTGTATAAAACGAAGTCGAATTACTTTTTATCGAGCCAACGAGTGATCTTAAGAATCGTCCACTCTTCCTCGTTGCCGCCAATCTTAGTCGCCGCAGTTGCACCAGGCTCTTTACCGAGTAACTGCATAGCGAGTGGCGTCTTGTAAGAGAGGATGTCGTTTTTGGGATCACTGTCCCAAGCACCAAGGATCGCATACTTATGCTTCTTGCCGGTAGAACCTTGCTTCAACTCAACGATGCTGCCGATACCAACATTCTCGGTAGTAGCTTCAGAGAAGTCCGTGACACGAGCACGTGAGAGATCGACTTCTAGCTCATTCTTGCGCGAGAGCAGCATGTCCTGATCCTGACGAGCCATCTTGTATTCGGAATTTTCTTTTAAATCACCATGCTCACGTGCAGTGACGATCGCTTGCTTATTTTCAGGAATCTTAGTGGCAATCAAGTCTTCGTATTCCGCCTTTGAAGTGTTGAAGCTCTCTTGCGAGACGATCAATGCATTATCCTCGGAGGAATCGGCAGACTCACCAGCAAGCAGGCTCTGCACTGTTGGGAACTTTTTAATGAAACGAGCAAGCAAGGACTTCTTAGTCAGTTCCTCGAAGCCCTGATTGAGTAACAGTGTTTGGGCAAGATCGCTAGCAGTCTCGACATTTGCATCTGCAAGCAAATCAGGAATCAAATCGACATCATCACTCAATAAGTCACCCAACGGGATGCGACGTGTACTTGCATTCTGCAACGATTCGTAATCAATCGCGTAGAACATCGCGGCAAGAAGGCGCGGCGTTACTAATGGATGGATAATTGGGTAGTACTTCTTTGAGTTGCGGTTTTTAACAACCCACAACAGCAGTGGCCCTTTAATCGTTTGTTCGCTGAGCCAACGGTCAAGGCAGAAGCTAATACGCGCCTGTTGCTCTTGCTCCAATAGAAAGTTAATACATTCACTGGTGAACTTACCGCTCGAGTTGCGCAACAAGTCTTCGACCATTTGCTGCCACTTATCAGGGTAAGTACGGCGAATTAGATCGAGATAGCGCTTAAAATAAAGCGCTGGCAACTCAGCAGCCAGTTCAGAATAATCACTCGTCGCGTCTAAGATCGACCCCGAAGACGGATCTAAGCCTTCAACATCTTCGTGAAGATCGCGTGCCAAATTGTTACGCACCCACACACCATGTAGACGGTTGGCTTGGCTTAGACTCTTCGCATTCTTAATCGCGTCCGTCAGCTCCTCGAGGATCTTTGGCATTTCTTCGCGAACGACTGAAATATTTTCAGACAATGCATACAACTTCTCACCTAGGAGAATCTTCTGTTTGGAATTCTTGGTGGCATGAAACTGCTCCAAGATCTCTTGCTCAGGCTTCACTGGCTCGTCGCGAAAAATATAAGGATCGGACTTTTTGATCGGTACACCGATGCGAGGATCCTTAACCAATACCTTCTTAGTCGCAGTCCACCACTTTTTGTATTTGATCGGTCCTATCACCCGAGACAACACACGCTCAATCTCTGCAGTGGTCATCGCTTGACCGTCTGCGGCGGCGATAATTTCGCACATTAGGTCGCCTGGCTGTTTCTTGATCATTTCATCGATCACATCTGCCTCGATGCGAGAACGAACCAAGATGTTGTTTGGCTTGAGCACGTCCAACTTGTCCACACAAAATGCGGGCGCCATGGCGTGGCCTTGCTTACCTTCTTCAAAATCGATAATGATCTTCGCCTCGACGGCGTCGTAATCAACGATTTTGCCGAAACCCCAGCTGCGATGCAGGCAATAATTACCTGAAGCCATGGCTTCGAGTTTCGCGCGAGCAGAAACAAGTTTTGGATTTTTTTCAATGAGAGCGTCTATGGCCTCTTTGTTCATAATATATTGCGAATGCTGTTCTTTTAAGTCGTAAACGTTGAAATATGCACAGTTTATTTACCAATGAGAAGTATTAAGTTCAACTTATCTACAGCCAACGCCAGCGCTTGGGACGGAGCCGTCACACTCACCGAAGCCTACCTCACTGAAAACATTAAGGCGAATCAACTCCTAGAGCGCTTGCCAGAGAGCTTTTCAGGCGAACGCAGAGCGACTTGCCAGTCGTTATTTTTGGGTGCACTGCGGCATGGCCACCGAGTTCAGCATGCACTTCAGCCGTTTATTCGACAGAAACCTCGCGCACTGATCGAGGCAATTTTCCTCGTAGCTGGCTTTGAAATACTCTCGAACCCCTCAGAAAAGCACCCCAAAATTGTGCACCATGCGGTCGAGCGCAGTAAAACCCAAGCCGCACAATCCGAGTCTGGCCTACTCAATGCAGTACTACGTAAATTACCCGAAGCGCTCGATACGACCCACCCGAGCAATCGACCCGACGCCCATTTTAGCACTCCGAAATGGTTATTCAAACGCTGGAATAAAGAATTTGGACCGCCCACTGCGATTAAACTGATGGAATGGAATCAACGTATTCCAGCCACTTATCTCAAGCTCTACGATACACCCAGTGAACTTCCAAAGGGGCTTGAACCCACACAATGGGATCAATTCTACAAGGTTTCAGCTGCGGCATCGTGGAAAGAAGACCTGCATCCACTGCTTAATAAAGGGAATGCTTACGTCAAAGACCCTTCAACTCGCCTTGCCCCTGGTCTGCTCGCCCCTAAAAAAGGCGACGACGTGCTCGATCTGTGTGCGGCTCCAGGCGGCAAAGCTTACGACATCGCCCACCTTATGCAGCTCGAAGGCCATATTGTAGCACTCGACTTGCCAGGTAATCGTATCCAACGACTCAGTGAAAACCTCGAGCACCTCGCGACCGCTACACTAAAGTGTACCATCCTCGAAGGCGACTTACTCGAACTTGATCCTGTGGCCTTCGAAGAGCAAGGCCTACCGGTGCATTATGACGCCGTTATGCTTGACGCCCCCTGCTCTAACACCGGTGTCATTCAGCGCCGAACCGACGTTAAATGGCGCCTGCGCGGCAAGGACGTTAGCAACTGCGCCTTCCTGCAAAAGCAACTGCTCGCAGCCGCCTCACGATGCGTCAAACCCGGCGGACGACTGGTCTACAGTACTTGCAGTATCGAAACAGACGAAAACCAAGAAGTCGTCGATGCCTTCCTAAGCTCCGCTGCAGGTGAGCGATTCTCGCTTAAAGACAGTGCAATTAGTCTGCCATGGGAAACCGGACACGATGGTGCCGGCGCATTCCTGCTGATTGCTGAAGCGTAAATCGACAAATCGACAAATCGACTTAACCATCTAACTTCAACACGTCTCTGCAGAGGCGCCGACTAGGTTGCGTTCGCACCAGCGCTGGAGCGCTAGACACTGCGGACCATTGTAGATAAGAGACTTTGACACAGATATCCACAAATGGCTCGGTAAAAACCCACACAATTGTTAACCAGAACTCCTCGATGCTCAAACTACTTCTGCGAGTAGAAATCGTCGATTTTCTGCGACACGTCGCGATAACTGATATCAGCTCCATAAAGTGCTTTAAACTCAACCATCGCTTTATCCATGTCGCCCTGCGCTTCGTAGCAAGAACCGAGTTCGTACAGCACGTCCTTCTTCTGCTCAGTGATACCCGAAATTTCAGACTTGGCTAAGTTCAGTTGCTCGGCAGCAAGATCAGAGAAGCCCTTTACTTTATAAGCCTTACCAAGAAGAATTAACGCATTAATACGCACCTTAGGGCTACGTTGTGCGAGTTGAAGCTCTTTAATCGCCTTATCTGTTTCGCCTTCAGCATGATAAAGTTCGCCCAGTTCGTAGCGGTAGCTAAATTCATTTGGGTAGCGCTGAACGATATCTTCAGCCTGAGCGAGACGAAAGACACGTTCATCGTGGCGCAGCGCTTCGAGCGCACTCTTAAGCTCCACGCTCTCTGGATTTGCCTCAAGCTCCTCCTCCTTAGCAGTGATTGCATGCGCCATTTTCTCATGCTTGAGCGTGACTTCGAGCCGCTCCAGATTGACGTCCGCACTTCCTGCCTCAAGTTGGCGGGCCTTACCGATCCACTCCAACGCATCATCAAACTCTCCGAGCTTGCGATAATTGCTGAAAATCTCGCGATAAAAATTGATATTGCCGGGTTGCTCAGCAACAGAAACCTTCGCATCGGCAATCATTGAACGCAAGCCAGCATCACCAGTCTTTGCGCGACCCGCTTGCTCCAACCGCTGCGCCTCTTCTTCGTCCTTAAGCTTATCACGGAAGCTTTGGTCTTCTTCCCATTTGCCCTTATTAATCGACTGCTCGACCGACGCCTTCTTGATCAACGACTGAATTTCGTCGTCTGCGGGATGCGCGTGATACGCAGCATCCCCGATACGAATCGCCTCCTCACTTTTACCGATAGTTATATAGGCAGACATGAGCGCTTTAATATTTTCCGCATTGCCGGGCTCGATCTTACGAATTTCCTCATAAGCGAAGGCCATCGTCTCAAGTAATCCCAATGCTTCAGCAGCCGCACCGACCACTTTGTGGGCAGCGACATTCGAAGCATTTGCATTCAACATCTGCTCTGCTGAAACCAATGCCTCAGCAGGATTCTTTTTGATCTTCGCATCGCTGCCCATCAAAAATGGGATGTTAGTCACCTTTGAGATGAAACCACCCAATCCTTTATTCTTCCCAGCAGTGACGCGTTGTTGTGCTTGGCGAAGAATCTTACGCGCATCCAAACATTCTGGGTGGCGAGTGAGGATGTTTAGCATGATGTCGACTGCGTAAGAAGGATTCTTATCCACCGCTTTGCGGGCGTTTTCAATCTGCTTCTGAAGGCGAGGGTCGAGGTTCTTGAGTGCTACTTCTTCCATAATATTAAATCTATATTTTTGCGCGTTCAAACAGGGGCGATCAACGAACGATTACATCCAAATCGCAAATAACAGCTTTTTCCAAGTCTTTTAATCCAGCAACCACAATCGCTTCATCCTTACCCTCGACCAATAAGCGCAACTTCGGCTCCGTCCCTGAATAACGAATCAGCACACGACCATCTTCACCGAAGTCCTGCTCAATTGCTGCGACTGCAGAGCTGAGTGTTTTCAGTGACGCCAATGGTTTCTTTTCTACGACAGAAAGATTCAAGGTTGCTTGCGGGAACAAGCCTATTTCTTGGCGCAATTCAGACAACGGCTTATTGGTCTTGCGCATTAAATCGATCAACTTAATCGCAGCCAGAAGGCCATCACCCGTAGTCGCAAAATCCGAGAAAATAATATGGCCAGAGGATTCACCGCCGACATTCGAACCGATCTCTCGCATCTTCTGCGCGACATTACGATCACCTACATCGGTCCGTTCAACCCTGCCGCCGGCATCGCGCACCGCATGATCGAGACCAAGATTACTTTGTATAGTTGCAACAAGCGTATCACTTTTGAGTGCCCCCGAGCGCAACGCGTAGACTGCAAATAGACCGAGCAAGACATCTCCATCCACCACTGCGCCCGCCTCATCGCAAACAACCAAACGATCAGCATCGCCATCATGGGCAATACCTAGCTTCGCACCGTGCTTGACGACGGCCGCACCGAGAAGTTCAGGATGCTCGCTCCCGACGTCTTGATTAATATTCTCACCATCTGGATTGTCTCCAATCAAAATAAGCTCCGCTCCCCAACGCGCAAACACCGCCGGAGTCGTCTCACTACCCGCGCCATTCGCAAGATCGAGTACAATCTTCCAGCCCGACAGGCAATCCTGATCCATTAACGACCGCGCATAGTTAATATAACAAGCGGCGGCATCCATAGGATACGATTTAGCCATCGGCAAATCAGCTGCTGCCGACGGCTCAGAATCGAGCAATGCTTCAATACGAGCCTCCTCGGCGTCATCGAATTTACAGCCACGACCGTCAAACAGCTTGATGCCATTGTCTGAGGCTGGATTGTGCGACGCCGTCACGGCGATACCAATATCGGCCTGCTGCTTCAACAAAGACTGCGCAATTGATGGCGTGGGCACGATCCCAAGATCATACACATAAACGCCATGTTGATTGAGCCCCTGTATTAGAGCACCGCTCAGCTCAGGCCCACTTAGGCGCGTATCTCGCCCAATCACTGCATTTAATGGCAGCTCTGGTTTGAGCTGCTTCAAATAACGTCCTAAGGCCGAGCCCAAACGATACGCCACATCAGGATTAATTAAATCACCACCGACAGGACCACGGATGCCATCTGTTCCAAAATATTTACCCATAATAATACTCCTCAAACTTAACCTTTTTTATAAAATACACGCACACGTTCGAGCCATGCCTCAGCCGCGCCACTCTCTAAAGTCTCACGCGCCTGCTCCACTCCACCAGCCACATCCAGCGCCGCACCCGCAACCCACAGTGCCGCCCCCGCATTAAACAGAACACTGTCTCGTAAACCAGTGGGCACCGAATCGGCAGCGCCACTTAATAAAGCATGCATCGTGGCTAAATTCTCGGCAACATCGCCACCGTTTAAATCAGAAAACTCACAGGCACTCAGGCCAGCATCCACCGGACTCAGGCTCTTCGGGATCGACGCTAAAGCGCCAAAGCCCGCTACAAAATTCTGTCCCGCACAGCTCAACTCATCCAATGCGCTGCCCTTTTGAGGCCGCCCATGCGCCACCATTCCTGCCGACAATCCGAGCTCACCCAGCGCATCTGCCAACGGTTGCACCCAATCTTCAGAAAACACGCCCAGCAATTGATGTGCAGGTCGCCCAGGGTTAATCAAAGGCCCCAGTAGATTAAAAATCGTGCGTTGTCCCTCCTCAGCCAGCGCACGACGCACCGGCATAATTTCCTTAAACGCAGGATGATACGCTGGCGCAAAAAAGAAACCGAAATTCAACTCACGCAGCGACTCGCGCAACATCTCATGCGGCGCATCCAGCCGAATACCGAGCGCTTCCATTAAATCCGCGCTGCCACACTTTGACGTAATTGAGCGATTGCCATGCTTAAACACAGGCACGCCCGCCGCAGCCACCACGAACGATACCGCTGTCGAAATATTAAACGTGCCCGAACCATCGCCGCCCGTGCCACACACATCGATCGCACGACTCGCCCACTCTTCGACGCCAGGATTCACAGCATGCTCGCGAAAGGCATGTGCAAACGCGGCCACCTCCGTCGCCGTCTCGCACTTCTGCGCCAAGGCCAGCAAACATTCGCGTTTTGTAGTCGCAGATACATCTGGCCGAATCAAAAGTTCGGCTACTACGGTCGCCTGATCGGCCTCAAGGTCAACGCCTGCGGTTAGACTTTCTGTAAATGATTCGAGTGCTTGCATATTAAGAGGATAACCCATGGAAAGCAAAGACTTCCTAGTTGAATCTCAAGCTAAAAGCCGACTTCCAGCATAATAGAAAATCTCCGCAACTCACATTACGCCTTCCATTAGTAGCAAATCCAATTAGCTTGCCACGATGCTACGAACTGGAACTCTAATCCTAGCCCTTTATTTAATGATCGGCTCGCTCGCACATGGTACTGAATCAAGCATCGCCGCTCCCCAGCAAGGACTCTCAAGCTCTGAAGGCTTAAGCTATTCGGACGCCGTGATCCTCGGGCTGGTCGAAGGTCTGACCGAATACCTGCCCGTTTCCTCCACCGGCCACCTCATTATTGCCAACGCACTGCTCGGCCTTGATGGCGACGCACCGATGACTGACCAGAACGGTGAGCCAATCCTAGTCGATGACGACACCGGCAAGCTTCGCCCCTACACTATCGGCGACGCCGCTTATGCTTATGTGATCGTCATCCAAGCTGGTGCCATCGTCGCCGTGGTGCTGCTCTACTGGCGCACTATTCTAACTCTGATCCTAGGCTGTCTCGGTAAAGACCGCAAAGGCCTCAAGCTTGCGATCAACCTGATTGCCGCCTTCATACCCGCCGCCGTGCTCGGTCTCCTACTCAACGACCTGATCGAATCCGCACTCGGCAACAATACCTTTGCCGTCGCCAGTGCCCTCATCGTCGGCGCCTTCGTGATGCTCATAGTCGAGCGTTGGCGTCAACACGGCAACAAAGGTGCCGTGCCGCCCGAAGACGGACCTGACCTCACCGAGCTCACCGTCGGCAAGTCGGTGATGATTGGCTTTTTCCAATGCTTTGCCATGTGGCCTGGCACCAGTCGCTCGATGGCGACCATCGTCGGCGGCTATCTCGCCGGACTGTCGCCCGCACACGCCGCGGAGTTTAGTTTTCTGCTGGGGCTCATCACGCTCAGCGCCGCCTCTGCTTATAAATTCCTAACCGACGGCTCCGAAATGCTCGCCGCACTCAATATCGGCCCCGTCCTAGTCGGTTGTATCGTCGCCTTCGTCGCCGCGGCACTGGCGGTTAAGTGGCTGGTCGGCTATCTTAGTAAGCACGGCCTAGCAGTCTTCGCATGGTATCGTATTGCTCTAGCGATCGCGATCTTTGCAATGATGAAATAGCCCCAGCGACACAGACATTGCTGCGCCATCTCCGGCAGACTTCCGTCCGGTCTCCCCTCTCAGGCCTCAGGCCTCAGCTCTCAGGTCTCAAATCCCTACCGCCATTCGTGCTTCGGGTAGCGACCCGCTAAATCTTTGCGCACGTACTGGTAAGCGCCATCCCAGAAACCATCGAGGTCATCTGTCAAATGTGCTGGCCGTTGATTCGGCGCCAGCAATTCAACCAGCAACTGAACCTTGCCATACGCCACGATCAGACTGGACCCGGGCACATCATAAAAGTCCTGCAACTTAGATGCGATAAACGCTCGACCATCTGCTTCGTAGCGGATCCTCGCTGGGTTGCGACGCCGCGGCAAATTCATCTCCGCCGGCGCATACGTATTAATATAGTAATGCTGCTCGGGGCTGATCCACTCCTTCACCGTCGCTAGTACCGGCCGATCCTTAATCTCTTTGTAGCTTAATGCACCGTGACAGATTTGCTCGACTAACAACTGCCGCGCCTCGTCATCGATCGCAGGGATCTCTGCATCGGGACAATGCCGCGCGACAAAATTCACGCGCAATATCCAGTTTTCCACGACCGCATCCCAGCCCTTTAGATTCAACCGCCCCGCCACCACTTCGGCAGCCAGCAGCTCTGCCGCGCGATCGACATTCGGCTCGCCCTGATCAGTCGAGGACAATACCAGATCACGAAAACGCCGCTCGCCGCGACACACCACGCGCCGCAGGCTCGAATCATACCCCGTTAACACCCCATCCGAAAAGTCATCAGGGAAAAGCTCCTCCAGCCACGCAAACTCCACCGCCGTCGCCATGCCGAGCAGCACCGTGACATCCCCGCGCACATCACGTTCCTCGATCTCAGCCGCCACAAACAAGGGTTCGTTCACCACACTCTCTCGCCGCAACTCCCCAGAGCGCGCATGCACCATACGGCAACGCCGCGTGCCGGTATCATTGCGCTTCGCGAGATGATCGGAAAAACCTGCTAGCAAACACTTACAGATGCGCTCCGCCTCATCCGGCAACGCCGCCTCACGTGTATCCAAGCCCTGGCGCTGCGCGAGCTGCAACAACTGCCGCGCCGTATCGCCCGCCTGTCGTGCCGCGCCACCATGAATTCCCAGCGCGCCGCATGCCGTTGCGTTAAACTTCGCCGCACGCGCCCGATGCCAAGCCTGCAACTGCACAAAGAAGTCCGAACGCTCGTCGGCTAGATCTTCGACCTGTCGCAGCTGCTCCTTGCGCACACGCGCATCGCGCGACACCCGATAAAACGCGCGCCCCTGGCTCAAGCCCGCGATCAGCGCTACTTCCGGCAACACGCCGCGACGATCTGCTTCAAGCAACATTCGTGCATAACGCGGGTGCAGCGGAAACTTAGCCATCTTTTTACCTATTTCTGTAATCACGCCTTCAGCATCCAACGCACCGAGATCGTGCAGTAAATCATGCGCCCGCGTCAGTGCCTTCGGCTCCGGCGCTTCAAACCATGCGAATTCCTCTGGCTTCGAAATTCCAGCCGCGGCCAGTAACAACAAAGTCTCGGAAAGATCCACCCGCTTCACCTCGGGTTCATCCCGCTCCGCACGCGCAACCTGCTCGGACTCGCTCCACAGTCGCATACAAACGCCCGGCCCAGTACGACCCGCACGACCGGCGCGTTGCTCCGCTGAAGACCGACTGATCGGCTCCACCAAAATTGAATTAATTCCGCGCCGCGCATCATAACGCGCAATCCGCGCCAAGCCGCCATCGATCACAACGCGCACGCCTTCGATCGTGATCGAAGTCTCCGCCACATTAGTGGACACGATCACCTTCGGACGCCCGCCCGACGACACCGCCCGATCCTGCGCATCCGGCGACAGCTCCCCATGCAGCGGCAATACATCAAAACCACGCGACTCCGGCATGGCCTGCACCGCCTCAATCGTTTTACGGATCTCAAAGGCACCTGCCATAAAGACCAAAACATCGCCCTCAATCCCCTCACGAACCGCAGATTTAAAAGCCGCAGCGGCACGCGACCACACCGGAGCGGCATCACGATTCAGCGCCGCGCCCATGTAGCGCGTCACCACCGGATACATTCGCCCCGACGCTTCCACCCGTGCACAAGGCTGCAAATAGCCCTCCAAAAAATCGACATCCAGGGTCGCCGACATCACCACGATTTTTAGATCCGGCCGCACGGTTTGCACCGACTTCAACGCGCAAGAAATACTCAGATCACTGGTCAAATGGCGCTCATGGAATTCATCAAACACCACCGCGCCGACGCCCTTCAGCGTGGGATCTTGTAAAATCTGCCGCAGCAGGATCGCCTCCGTCACAAATCGGATCCGCGTGTTCGGTCCCACCACATTTTCAAACCGTATTTGGTAGCCCACCTCTTCGCCCAGCTTACAGCTGCGCTCCTGCGCCACGCGCTTGGCCAACAACCGAGCCGCCAAACGCCGCGGCTGCAGCACCACCACATCGCCCGAAACCTGCGCGGCATCGATCAGGATCTGCGGCACCTGCGTCGACTTACCCGAGCCGGTCGGCGCACTCAGCACCACGCGCCCCGAAGTCGCCAAACCAGCAACGATTTGATCCGCAACGGAATGAATGGGCAGCGTTAAATGGGAATCAGGGATGGGCACACATCAAGCAGTGCAGCCCCTATGCCTCGCCGCAACGCAAAACATGCAGCGTCACTTCCGGCATACAATTTAGCCGGACCGGCAATCCTGACGAACCAGTACCGCGGCTGGTGTAGCCCTGCAAGGGGCCCTCGTGCCACACGCCAGAAAGGACGTGACGCGGCGCACTGCGGTCGTGCATCAGCACGCGCCCGCCGGGCAGGCAAATCTGCCCGCCATGCGTGTGGCCCGCCATGAGAAAATCAAAGCCGAATTGTTGCGCGGCACGGTAGGTTTCTGGCGAGTGCGACAATAATACCTTGCACGCATCCGCAGGTACACCACGCAACGCATGCTCAAAATTATGACTCTTGTAAAAATTCGGATCATCAATCCCGACTAAATACAGCGCCGTGTCGCCACGCCGCAGTACCACATGCTCATTCAACAGGAACTGTATCCCCGCCCCCTCCATCGAAGGCACTTTAGCCAACGAGTCGTGATTGCCGAGGATGGCGTAGCGCGGCGAATCGACCGCCTGTAACATCTCAATGGTCGCCTCCGTTGCGTCTAAGTGATCACTGAAAGTGCAGGTGCGATAGTCGCCCGTAAGAGCCATCACATCGTACTGCAGAGGCGCAATCACGCGCCGCACCGCGGCCGAAAAATCCGGGTGTAGATCGGCATGCAGATCCGTCAGTTGCAAAATCGTGAAGCCATCAAATGCGGCCGGCAAGCGCGCCAATACCACCTCATTGCGTACCACATGTATATCAAAGTAATTGCGATGTGCCCGCGCCCACAAGCCAGTCAGCTTTAAGCAGCTTCGAATAAGGCCATAAAAATCCCAGTAATGCTCAAAGCGAAACCAGCCCCGACTGTTGCCCACACCTTGCCGCGCGCGCATGCGTCGCTCCGCTTGTAAGCGCGCCGCAAATTCGGCCGCACCCATACGTTCGGCCAGCACCTGCAGCGCAGTGTGCTCTGGAGTTCCTGTGGTTAAATGAGGCATCGTCACCCTTTAATAAATGTAAAATCGCGATGACTGCGAATGCAAATCTGCTCTGAATCACCCCTTGGAGACAGAATTAAGTAGGCTTAACAACTCAGCCCTCACCTCGATTCTCAAGTCTCAAGTTTCAGCTCTCCCTTCTCAGGGCTCCCACCTCATGCTCGCGCATCTCAATTTGTTGACGCTACGTGCTGGACTCCAATCCGATTCATCGTAACTTGCCCATAATGACGACCGCACAGAAGCACTCAGAAGCCTTCGATAGTATTGAATCCGCCATCCGCGACATTGCTGAGGGCAAGATGGTTATTGTAACTGACGACGAGTCTCGTGAGAACGAAGGCGATTTGATCATGGCTGCCGAAAAGGTGACACCACAAGCAGTCAACCAGATGGCACTGCATGCTCGGGGCTTGATTTGCGTGCCGATGCTGGGGCATCAATTACGCCGCTTAGGCATCAGTCCAATGGCTGCCGAAAATCGCGAATCACATCAGACTGACTTTGCTATCTCAGTGGATGCCGCCGAGGGCATCACCACCGGGATCAGCGCTTACGACCGCGCAGAGACAATCCGAATTCTCGCCGATCCGACTGCGCACCCGGACATGCTCGTACAGCCTGGCCACGTGTTCCCGCTACGCGCGCGCCCGGGCGGGGTGCTACAGCGCGCTGGCCACACCGAGGCTGCGGTCGACTTAGCACAACTTGCGGGCTTGCACCCGAGCGGAGTGATTTGCGAAATTTTAAACAACGACGGTACGCTCGCGCGGGTCCCGGATCTGATTGAGTATAAGCAGACCCACAATTTGAAGCTAATCTCGATCGCAGATTTGATCGAGTATCGCCTAACCCGCGACCGCTTAATCGAGCACATCTTGACGCGCCCTTTTGAATCCGAATTCGGCACCTTCGACCTGCATATCTTCCGCAGTATTTTGGATGATCGCCAACATCTCGCGCTTACAATGGGCGAACTGACAGCAGAGCCAACATTGGTGCGCGTGCAAAGTGAGAACCTGTTGATTGATATTTTCCGCTCGAAGACGCTCGGAGGGCACAACGTACTGGCATCTGCCATGCAGAAAATTGCCGAGGCCAAACACGGTGCCTTAATTTATATAGAGCAACCACAGGGCGGCGTACAAGTGATTACGGGGGGCGAAACTGCAGCGTCCAAACAGATTGGTCCAGCGAAAATGGACTTCCGAGACTACGGAATCGGCGCTCAAATCTTGGTTGAACTCGGCTTAAAGAAAATCCGACTACTCTCCAGTACAACTCGTAAAGTGGTCGGCCTAGATGGCTATAATCTGGAAATCGTTGAACAGATTGAAGTATAACCGACCAAGTCATTCGCCTGCACACATATTTTTTTACACCTTGCTCTTAATCATATGCCTAAAAAAGCCAACGTAGCTGTCATTCTTTCCGGCTGTGGAGTCTTCGACGGCGCGGAGATTCACGAATCGGTCCTCACACTGCTCGCCCTAGCGCGCGCCGGAGCCAAAGTCACCTGCGCCGCACCAGACATCACGCAGCGCCATGTGATTAACCATACGACCGGCGAAGAGTTAGAAGACGAAGATCGTAATGTGCTGGAAGAAGCGGCGCGCATCTCGCGTGGTGAAATCGAGCACCTCGGCCAAATCAAGCTAAACCAATTCGACGCCATCATTTTCGTTGGCGGGTTTGGAGTGGCGAAAAATTTGTCAAGTCTTGCCTTCGACGGCATCGACTACGACATTGACCCGATCATCAACAGTCTGATCCAAGACGCCCACCAACAATCTAAGGCCCTCGGCTTTGTCTGTATTGCACCAGTTCTGGCTGCGGCTGCACTTGGCAGTAAAAAGGTACGCCTGACGATCGGCAACGACGCCGACACCGCAGCAATTCTAGAGCATAAAGGCGCACAGCACGTCAATTGTGCAGTCGACGAAATCGTGATTGATTCCACCCACCGCGTGGTCACCACTCCAGCCTATATGCTGGCCGAAAACATCCTCCAAGCCGAAGCGGGCATCAATAAACTGGTCACCGCGGTTCTAGAGCTTGCATAATCTCTGAAAATTAACCTGATTGAATACTTGACGGGGCGATTTTAGGCTCTTTAATCCGCGCCCTTTAGAAGACCTCGCAGGTCGAATCATTTTCATCTAAGCAAACAAATCTCATGGGACAGCCAAAACGCAAACAATCCAAGCAACGCAGCCGTAAACGCCGTGGTGCTGTTACTTATCAATTGCCACAACTGGCAAAGGACCCACAGGACGGCACACTATTTCGTCCGCATCGTGTGAATCCAGCCAATGGGCTGTACCGCGGCCGCCAAGTGCTTGACGTCGAAGCCTAAGCTTCGCGTAAGCCGTAACACCGCACATTTTAAAACCACCTATGGGCGCTAGCGCAGTCAACTGTACCATTGCAGTCGACACCATGGGCGGAGACAAAGGGCCCACTGAATTCATTCGTGGGCTTTTTTATGCCCTCGAAGAGCTGAAGCTGGACTGCAACTTCACACTCGTCGGTAATCAGCGACTGCTGGAGCGCCTGCTAAAAGTCGGCAAACTTGAGGCTTACTCTGATCGGATCAAAATCATCCACTCGACTCAAGTGATTGGAATGCATGAAAAACCGATCCAGGCGCTGAAGAGCAAAAAAGACTCTTCGATGGTGAAAGCCGTCGCTCTGCTCAAAAACGAACAAGCTGATGCAATGATTAGCTGCGGCAACACCGGCGCTCTGATGGCCGGCGGCACACTGCGCCTGCGCCAGATCGCGGGAGTCGATCGCCCGGCACTCGGCATCATCGTGCCCAGCAAGCAAAGCCCATTCGTCTTAACCGACGTCGGCGCGAACCCTGAGTCGACGCCAGAAAATCTGGTGCATAATGCGGTACTTGGCGCGAACTACGCCAAAGCCGCGCTCAATATCACTAACCCACGTGTCGCATTGCTGACGATCGGCACTGAAGAGGGTAAAGGTAATGCCTTAACCAATGCGACCCATTTACTGCTACAAGAAATAGACGGCGTTATTAACTACACTGGGCCGATCGAAGGCTTCCAACTCTTCGACGGCAATGTCGATGTCGTCGTGTGCGATGGATTCGTCGGCAACGTCGTTTTAAAATCAAGCGAAGCACTGTTCGGCTTCATTGGTAGCACGATCCGCGAAGAACTGGTCCGCAACGTGAAACGTAAAATCGGGGCCGTACTTTCCAAGTCAGCGTTCAAGGACATGAAGACACGCCTCGGCCCAGATCAACATGCAGGCGCACCCCTCCTCGGCCTGCGCGGCAACATCTTAAAAGCCCACGGATCCTCTAATTACGTCGCTATTGCCAACGCCTTACGGATCGCTCAAGAAGTAGTCATGCATGATATGATTGACTCTATCGGCAGTGACATCAATCAAGCTAATGCATTGACCACTCAATTTGATTCAGAGAACGCCCCTTAGCTATCGCAATGTTCCCTATAATACAGAGTTCCATCTCTACCTTGCATGCCTAGCCACTCACAGTCTGTCACTTTAACCGGTACTGGCTCCTACGCGCCAATCAATATCGTAACGAACGACGATATGGCGAAAATCGTCGATACCTCCGACGAATGGATACGCAGTCGTAGCGGTATCGGCGCCCGACACTTTGCTGCCACCGACGAAACTACCAGCGACATGGCATGTATCGCGGGTAAGCGCGCGATCGAAGCCGCCGGAATCGATCGTAATAAAATCGACTTAATCATCGTCGCGACGATGACGCCTGATATGCCCTTCCCCTCGACCGCATGCCTGGTGCAGAGCAAACTCGGGCTGCCAAATGTCACTACTTTCGATATGCAAGCTGCCTGCTCAGGCTTTGTCTACGGACTCAGCGTTGCCAACTCGATGCTGCTGTCTGGCAATTTCAAGAACGCGCTGGTCATTGGTGCTGAGAAAATGAGCGGCATCCTCGATTTCGAAGATCGCACGACTTGCGTGCTGTTCGGCGATGGCGCTGGCGCAGCGGTTCTCTCGGCCACCCACACAGCCGAAAAAGTCGGCATATTAGGGGCCCTTGGCGGCGCAGATGGGTCTGATCCAAGCTTGCTGCAGCAACCAGGTGGCGGTTCCGCCATGCCAGCCACGAATGAGTCGATCGCAAGTCGTCAGCACTTTCTTAAGATGAACGGCAAAGAAATCTTCAAATCCGCAGTACGGGTGATGGGACAAGCCAGTACCGACATCATCGAGCAAATGGGCTACAGCCCAGAGGACCTCAATCTAGTCATCCCTCATCAAGCCAATATGCGTATCATCGAGAGTTTGGCAAAACGCTTGGCCATCCCGATGGAGAAATTCCATAACAACTTAGACCGCTATGGCAACACCTCTGCGGCATCGGTGCCGATCGCACTCGACGAAGCCTATCGCGCAGGACGCATTCAATCGGGCGACTTGGTCTTACTGGTTGCATTCGGAGCAGGCTTGACGTGGGCTTCTACCCTGATCAGATGGCAGTAACTTCTATGCAACGTACATTACCACTTCTTTTCGCACTGGGGCTCCTAGCGGCACCCTCATTGAATGCACTCTCCCTGAATCCATTCAACTGGTTTGGCCCTACCAGTAATGAATCGATCAACCTCCTCACCAGCGAGAATCAAGATGTTGCAGTAACACTGCTGGCCGCTGGTAAAGCAAACTATGAAACAGGGAAATTGAGCGCAGCCAAACGTACGTTCAAGAAAATCATCAAGCATTACCCGACCTCCAACTCAGCAGCCGAGGCCCTCACACTTCGCGCCCGTATGCACATGAGCAAAGAACTCTGGGCTAAAGGCTTTGATGACCTACAAAAAGTTGTCACTGACCACGCCAACTACGAGCATTTCGACCGCGTCATCGCTGATCAATTTGACTGTGCCACAGCACTAATGGAAGGCGCACGTGGACGTATCCTCTGGGTTTTCCCTGGCTTCACGCAATACGGGACCTCCGCCAAGCAGTTTGAGCAAATCGTTCAGAACGCACCTTATAGTGACTACGCGCCGCTCGCCCTGATGAATATTGCACTAGTTGCTGAGGAAACCGCCGAGCCCGAGGATGCAATCGATGCTCTCGACCGTCTGATTAACTACTATCCCCAAAGTATGTTAGCCCCAGACGCTTACTATAACCTGGCGCAGACCTACTCCGATCTCGTGCAAGGCTATGAATACGACCAAGGCTCGACCCGCCGTGCGATTAGCTACTACGAAGACTTTCTCATTCTGTTCCCCACCAGCAACTACTCTGGCGAAGTCGAAGCCAACCTGAAGAAGATGGAAAACCTGCTCGCCAGCAGCCGTCTCAATCTCGGTGATTTTTACTATTACTTTCGTAATAATAACACCGCAGCACTGGTATTCTACAACGAAGCAATCAGTATCGAGCCAGACTCCGATGCCGCTGCAGAAGCTCGTCTGCGCATACAAGATATCGAAGCAGGCGTGCGCCCGACCAATAATGCCAGCATCATTCGCAAGCTACTGAGAGCGGAATAACCGCAACGGCATTTAATTCTCACCATGAACACGACGTCTCACCCTTCACTCGCCCGTGCGCTCATCGGTCTAGTCTCGATCGTCGCGCTAAGTCTTCTAAACGGTTGCGCCAACTATCATTTAGGCTCGTCCGCGCAGATCCCGTTCAAGTCCATTTACATCAAACCCGCGACCAATCATAGCTTCGCTCCACAAGCACAACCAATCGTCAGCGCCCAAATCCGCGAAACCTTCATTCGTGATGCGCGCGTCAAGCTCGTCGCCAACCAAGCCGACGCCGACGCAGTACTCTATGTTGATCTCACTGACTACGATCGCTCTGGTGGATCACGTAACAGTACCGACACCGCCATCGCCAACGACTTCAACATTCGAATCACTGCCAAGGTCTCTCTCTATGACCAATCAAAAGGCAGCTACTTATTCCAGCAACGCTCCATTCAAGCCAATACAAAGGCCTACATTGGTAATCCTTATAACGGCGGCACTGCTGCTAAAGTCGACAATCAAATCATCTCTTACCAACTGAGTGAGCGCCAAGCGATGGAGCAACTCGCTCGCGAGATCGCCCGAAAGATCACCGACCAAGTGCTGAGCCCTTGGTAAGCGAATTACCGACAATTCGATCGTAGATCGAGGAAATGGTCGTCAACCAAAGACCGACCAAAAAATTACTAATGTAGCCGAATCTCAGTTACGCCTGATTCGTAATCCAGACGCAGCTATATGGTGGCAGCTCGAGCACTGCATCAAGGTCTTCGTAAAGCTGACCACTAATAAGGTCCGTCCACGAATCGGTTGCGATCAGATTTAACTCCACCATTGGTATCAGTTGAAGTTCGGCAGAAACATTATGCAGCGCAAAAACACTTTGCGCACGATCTAGACTCTCACGCCAAAAAGCGAAGACCTGATCTGAGAAGTGTAGTGTGTATTGGGTCGCGTTGGGATGAAATGCCGACTGCTGCCGACGAATCTGGACTAAGCGCTTCATCTCAGCAAAGACAGCTTGATGATGCCGTTCGGGATCAGCCAAAGCAGCTACAAGATCATCCGCCTGCCACTGATAGCGATTGATCGTGCGCGCTCTCCCGGTCTGCGCCATCCCTTCGCGATTATTTTCAGTACCCAAAAGACTGTGGACGTAAATCGCGGGCATCCCTTCGAGGGCCAACATAATCTTATGCGCACAGAGGAAACGCTCTACCTGCAAGCCATCCTCGCCGCCGCCAATCCTTTGCGCCATTGCACTGTAGAGCGAAATATTTGCCTCATACGGCGTCAAGTCACCAGTTGCCGTTCGACGCATCGAGATCTCACCGCCTGAATCGCGAAGCGTCTCGATCAGACCATCAAGTTCACCCGCAGAGAGCAATCCCTCGGCCGGACGCAGACCGATTCCATCATGCGAAGCAACAAAGTTCAAATAAGCTCGACCACGACGCGCGGGTGGCATCGACATCATCCATGTTTTCAAATGCTTGCAATTACCACTCAAAATCGAATTCAGCAATAGCGGCGGCAGCGAGAAATTATAGATCAAATGCGCCTCATTATCGTTGCCAAAATAGCTCAAATTCTCGCGATTTGGCACGTTCGTCTCAGTAACAATCACAGCAGATGGTTCGATATTTTCGATCACTACCCGTATCAGCTTAATCAACTCATGCGTTTGAGGCAAATGTACACAAGTCGACCCTGACTCCTTCCACAGGAAGGCAATCGCATCCAACCGAAAGTAACGAATTCCCTGCTCCAAGTAATAACGGATAATTCGGACCATCTCTAAAAACACTTCCGGATTACTGAAATCAAGGTCCACCTGGTCCTCACTAAAGGTGCACCAGACATGCTTTTCGCCATCGACAGTTTCCACTTTGGTCAACAACGGCGAACTGCGCGGACGAACCACCCTGGATAGATCCGCATAATCAAGACCATTTATAAAATAATCACTGCCCTTGCCGCGACCTGCTAAAAAGTTTTGAAACCAACGAGATTCTCGCGAGCAGTGATTAATGACCATATCTGCCATGAGATTAAACTCGTCACTAATCGAAGCAAGATCCGCCCAAGTGCCTAGTTCCGGATTGACCGCTTTGTAGTCAATCACCGAAAAGCCGTCATCCGAGCTGTAAGGATTAAACGGCAGCACATGCACACTACTAAACGTGGCTTTGAGGTCGCGCATCAAAAAATTCTTAAGCTCACGCAGCGGCGTGCGTACCTCGCTCACGATCGAATTACCATAAGTAATTAACATGACGTCTGATTCGTCCCATTTACTGGTGCCAGATGCAGTGGTCGAAGATTGCTCCGACATTCCACCAGCTTCAAAAATCTGCTCAGTAATCGTCTCGGCTCGCTCTGTGCCATAGACCTCAGTCACGTGCTGCGCCATGCGCTGACGTACACGCTGCGCCTTCAGATTGTGCGATGGATTAATAACGACCTCTGAACCAAACTCATAGCGATCATCTTCAACCGCCTCTTTTATTTGATGCAATATGTCTGGAACTGCCGCAATCACTCGATTCCAACTCGGCATAAACGGCACATCCATTGACTTCTTCGGATCGAGAAAATCTTCACCAGCTTGCAAAATATTTTCAGCAAAAACTTCAACCGTAGACCCTTCGATGTGACGATCATACTTCAAACCATTGATTGCCGCATCGCTGTAATAGCTATCCACTAAATCCAGCGCGATTCGGTAATAAGCCGCCTTAATCGTACGGACATGCTCATGCGAAAAAACTTGTCCTTGAGTCGCCATCTTCCGATAGAGCGACTTAGTAATATCACAACTCATCTTTGAAAGACCACGCGAGCGATCTTCCAATGATAGATCCTGATGCTTGTGATCATAAGTATCTGCCACATCAACCTGACAAATTTGATTCGTCGCATAGTTGCGATGCATCTCCGAGAGCACACCCATTTCCAGACCCCAGTCAGATGGAATGCGAATATCCTCAATCACATCGGTCTGCAGCGAAAACTCACCCGCAAGCGGGTAGCGAAAACTATCTAAATAATCGAGGAAGTCATTCGCACCACAAACCTTCTTTAAGGCACGAATCAATGGAGTGACCAACAGCCGACAAACGCGCCCATTCATCGAATCATTTGCAACACGAGCGTAGAACCCCTTACAAAACTTATAACTTAACGCTGGGTTCGCCACAGGATAAATCAGACGAGCGAGCATATCGCGTTTATAGGTCGTAATATCACAGTCATGCAGTGCCACCGCCTTCGCCTTTCCAGCAGCTAGTACGTAACCAAACATATACCAGACGTTGCGTCCCTTGCCCATTTCATTCGGAGCAAGACCCTTCTCATTCAGCAACGCATCAATCTTACGTAAGCGCGGCCCATCATTCCAAAGGACCTCAGGCATCTGCGGCAATCCACTAAAAAACTGCAGCGCGTGCCGATACTCTGCCTCATTCGCACGATCCAGTCCAACCACGACTTGATCCAAATATGGCACGTCCGCTATCTCACTTAAAATGGCAGAAAGCGCATGCCCCTGCAGCTCAGAATATAGCGACGGCAGCACTAAGGCCATCGGACGACGCTTGCGAAACTGCATCAAATCAGCCTCCAGTTTTTCGAGTGGCCGATCATTCAGCTGGTGCAGTGTTGTAATTAATCCGTGTTGATGAAAGTCGCCCATAATATATGTGTTAAAATTAGTCGCTTGAAATCTGAATTTTTAAAGTCGCACAGAGTTAAATCGGGACGGATCACAGCAAAGCCGAAGACCCGAGCTCATCTCTAATGATAGTTAGAATCGCTTCATTCCAACCGGCGGTCGCAGGCATTGAAGCAATGCGTACATCAGGCCCTTGCGGCGAAATATGCCGCCCACCCGCATGCGGAATAACCACGGCTATGTCTGCCACCTCAAGCATCGCTTGATCGTTTTGGCTATCGCCCAAAGCCACGACCACCCATTCTACATCAGGCATCGCCTTCTGATACAGGGCCTTCACTGCAACAGTCCCGCTAGCCTTATCAGCAGGTCCCATTAAATGTAGAAAGCGCCCCCCCATCAACAGGCGGATACCGTCTTTAGCTAAAGATCGTTCGAACGTAGCACGCCGAGCTAAAGTATCTTTCCACAAAATCGGCTCAGTCGCATGCCGCGACTGAGCGCGACTCGCCGCGGCAGAACTCAATCCAGTATGTTCCGTGACCATCGCATCCGACCAATCCGCAAAACCTTCGAACAAGTAACCCTCAGCCACGCGCAGTGAATGAGCCCGGCTTAGAATAAAGTCGCGAGAGAGCCCCGTGACCTGGATCCAATCATTCGCCGAATGATGAAAATCCTTAGGCTGATCCAGCAAGCCCGACTCTTGCGGCACAGCCAGCAAGCCGCCGTTCTCTGCAACCACAGGAGCAAGGGTGCCCAAGCTATGCGTAAAATACTTCATTTCAGAAATAGTCTTACTTGAATTGAGCACCAAAGGAATCTTCAGCGTCTTTAGGCATTGTAACGCAGGCCTAGCAGCTTGCCAAGAATAGGAATTATCTAACAACGAACCGTCGAGATCCGTAACGACCAGCAGTTTTTTTTTCGCAAGCATCGCTACAAAAATTAAACTAAGACTTTTTTAAACAAACTGCTATCGCGCCTACCTCGCGCGAACCCTATCATCAAATGCCAACAAAACTTAGACCGATCACAAAGCCATTCAGTAAATTCGCTATAGTGTGTTTGTAAAATAGTAAGCGCAGCATACATGACATTTGTTATGCAGGAATGATGCCAATTCTAAAATCAACCAAAGGCTTAGCATCGCTAAGCTTGAATCACTAGCCAGCCCCTAGAACTCACTCCAGCATCACGATCAGCTTCGCCATGCGCTTAAGCCCGAGCTCAAGCAATCTACCAAGCACGACAAATGCCACACATAAGATCAGCCAGTCTCAGAATTGAAAAACCAGAAAAATCGCGCTAAGGACTGCGCACTATTAGATGGAAGTGGTTCGAGAGAATTAAGTAAGTGAGTACCACTGCAAAATTGCACATCACCGGATATTTCAGTTCGTCCCTAATTTTGAAATATCCAGCAGCGATCGATGACGAATGTGTAACCGATAGTGCGCTGAGTGCACTAGACCTGACCCGCATCAACGAATTGCAACGAATCGTCTTTCTTCAAGCGACGATAATAGCAACCTGAACGAGCGACACCCGCTTGATTCTTAGTGTGGCAGGCACCTTTGCCTGCGGGAGTAACAGAGTACAAAATAGAATTCTGCTCACAATTGACACGAATATCCTCAATTTTGAGATAATCCCCACTCGTCTTGCCTTTGATCCACAATTCATTGCGGCTAGTACTCCAAAATGTCGCCATTCCGCACTCGAGTGCAGTCTGAAGGGCCAATTCGTTCGCATACCCAACGATGAGAACCTCGCCGGTCTTGGCATCCTGAGCGATTGCCGGCAGCACATCTACTCCGCAATTTGCCACTTTATGCAGCTTGGTAAAATCAAGATTAAGGACTGTTCCCTGTTCTAGTTCTTCATGTGTCATGGCTGTTGAATAAGCTCTCACAAACGCCTGAGTCGAGTTTCAAATTTGAATTATGCATCCCTCTAAAGTGAATAATTCATCCTCAAGCACTGATTTTTCCTTTCAATTACTAGGCAACAGCCCATCGTGCTACCTTTCATTCTAAGAAGAACCTGGCGCCCAAAGCACCTCAAACACACAAACTTATGACCACAGCCACACAATCTAGTGCTGACATTCTCTCCCAAGCAGCCAACCAAGCCCGCGGGCTTGCGATCGATGCAATCCACGCCTGTAGCTCTGGCCACTTAGGCCTACCACTCGGTTGCGCAGAAATCGGCGCCGTCTTATTCGGCGACAATGGCCTGCGCTATAATCCAGCTGCACCAAAATGGCTCAACCGCGACCGCTTCGTACTCTCAGCTGGGCACGGCTCGATGTTTGTTTACTCATGGCTGCATCTTGCTGGCTATGACCTCTCCCTAGAAGAAGTGAAAAACTTCCGCGTGCTCGGCTCCGAGACGCCAGGGCATCCGGAATTCGGCGACACTGCTGGCGTTGAAGCCACCACAGGCCCACTCGGCCAAGGCATTGGCAATGCGGTCGGCTTCGCACTTTCCGGTAAGCGTGCGGCGGCACAGTTCAACACACCTGAACACACCCTGTTCGATCAACACATCTTCGCACTCAACGGTGACGGATGTCTGCAAGAAGGTGTTGCCAAAGAAGCGATCGCTTTTGCCGGCCACAACAAACTTGATAACCTTATCCTCATCTATGATTCCAACGACGTCACACTCGACGCAATGGCAACACAATCACAGAGCGAAGATGCTGAGTCCTACTTCATCTCCCAAAACTGGGATGCGATCACCATTGACGGTCACAATCTGACTGCGATCAAGGAAGCCATCGCGCACGCCAAGTCCAATGACAACGGCAAGCCAACCGTCATCATCGCGAAGACTACCATTGGTAAAGGCATTCCTGAAGTTGCAGGCACTGCGGCAGGCCACGGCGAAGGTGGCGCGAAGTTCGCAGCCGAAGCACGCAAGGGCCTCGGTCTCCCTGAAGAGACTTTCTACGTATCCGAAGACGTCCGCGCACACTTCGCAGAGCAAGCCGAAGCAGGCAAAGCAGCCTTCACTGACTGGGAAGCGACCTACGCAGCATGGAGCGCAGCGAACCCAGCACTTGCTGCTGAGCTCGAAAGCTCTGTAAAGGGCGAGATCCCTGCCGACCTCGTCAGCCGCATCCCAGAATTCGGAGCAGGCACCGGTTCTGCAACACGCGCCTCAGGTGGAGTGGTCATCCAATCCGTCGCCAAGGAAGTACCACAACTGATCACTGGTTCTGCTGACCTTTACGGTTCGACCAAGAACTACATCAAAGACGGCGGCGATTTCTCCCCAGAGAATTTCGGTGGACGTAATATTTGGTTTGGTATTCGTGAACATGCAATGGGTGCAATTTGCAACGGTATCGCATACGACGGTCTCTTCCGTGCAAGTGGCGCGACTTTTCTCGTATTCGCTGACTATTTGCGCCCTGCAATCCGCCTCGCAGGTCTAGCTAAGCTTCCTGTGACCTACATCTTCACACACGACTCCGTCGGTGTTGGAGAAGACGGCCCCACTCACCAGCCTGTTGAAACCGTCAGTGGCCTGCGCGTGATTCCCAATGTGGACGTCATCCGACCATCGGATGCCGAAGAAACTGCTGCTGCGTTTGCAGGGGCGATGCTTCGTCAAGACGGACCCACAGCGTTGATCCTCACTCGTCAAAACATCCCTGCCAACGACAACATCAGCGTCGCCGATCGTCGTGAAGGCACCATCAAGGGTGGCTACATCGCGAAGAAGGAAACAGGCGACCTAAAGATCATCATCATGGCAACCGGCTCTGAAGTGCAACACGCACTCGGCGCAGCTGAGCAACTGGGTGACGGCGTACGCGTCGTCTCTCTGCCATGCTTCGAGCGCTTCGAACGCCAATCCGCAGACTACATCGAAAGCGTCCTTCCTCTCAGCTGCACAGCGCGTGTTGCTGTTGAAGCAGGTGTTTCCGCGACATGGGGCAAGTACGTAGGCCTGACAGGCAAGACAGTCTGCATCGACCGCTTCGGAATCTCCGCACCAGGCGACACCGTCATGGTTAAGCTTGGCATGACTGCAGACAACGTTGCAGCTGTCGCTAAAGAACTGCTCTAGCCGTAGTCACTTTTTGTATACAAAAGGTCGTCCCGATTGGGGCGGCCTTTTTTGTGCTCATGATCGATGATGAGATTCCATCAACAGGCCACTCCGCTCATGCTTCGGTTCGACTACGCAACAAATGACGCGGCCCCCGGCCATACTGCGCGCGAAAGACTTTATAAAATTGGGCATAGCTGCCAAAACCAGCTTCGAACATCGCTTCAGTCATATTGGACGAACCTCCGTCCGCATAGCATTCCCAAAAGCGCCCGAGACGTATGTTGTTCTTATACTGGCTCAGCGGGATGCCTACCTGCTTGCGAAAGATTCGGCTCAGATAGGCCTCACTGATACTACACTTCTTGGCCAGTTCGCCGAGAGACTCACTTTCGGGATTCTCACTAATCAACGCCAATGCCTGACGCACGGAGGCATGTAGCTTGAGACTACCGGCACGCGCCTCGGCAGCTTGCTGATAACGCCACGCCAACAACACTAAGTGACGCAGTCCGGCATTCAAGGCATCAGGATCGTGATGCTGATAGCGAAACGAAGAATCCACACCAAAGCCCGCTTCACGATTGAGCAGATCCGCATCCATCGAGCCTTCCATGATGGCGCCCATCATCCGCTCCATCAGATCAAATCGGGCAGGCTCGAGGATACTATGTAAAATCCCCACATCGCCGACATCTTGTTTGCCTAAATCAACATAAGTCGCACTGCGACAGGCGCGCTGAATCATGTCGGGCGTAAAGACGCCGACGTAATATTGAGCATCCGGTGTGCGATGCATGATTTGGTGCTCCTGCGAAGGAAAAAACCACAGCAACGCCCCACGCCCGAAGGTATAACTGCGCCCATCCAGCACGTAGGTAATTTCGCCGTTTATGACTAGATTCAATTCAAGCTCGAGGTGACGGTGACTCACTAGAACCGGCGGATTCCGCACAGACTCCGCTAAAAACAGAAATCCATCATACTCAGGGTCGATTTTGAGAGAAACCAGCATTTGGACAAAATACGATAAGTTTATGTCTGAATGCAAGAAGACAGATAGGCTACTTTCCTGTATAAATAGGACTAATACTATAGCAGGCTTTGCTGGATGCAGAGTTAAACAGATCCTTACACCACCAACCCCACATACCTTTATGGAACAAGATCCCGATCACGGCGCCACCATCCTGATGCGCCCTCCTGAAATCCTCGACTACAGCTTGACGGGGCATAATGCCGAACGCGCGGTCGAACTCGGCCTCGCCGAAGCGGACTGGTATCAATCCCCGCTCCCCCGCGCCACCATGCGTAAGTTCCTCGAACGCAGAGATGGCCCCGCGATTCGCGACACGCTACTACTGCTGGCCATACTCGGAGCAACTGGCTACGCCACGGTCGCGCTCTGGGGCAGCTGGTGGGTGGTCATCCCCTACCTGATCTATGCGGTATTTTACGGCACCAGTTCGGACTCACGCTGGCACGAGTGCAGCCATGGCACCGCATTTAAAACCGACTGGATGAACAACGTCGTGTATGAAGTCGCCTCCTTCATGGTGATGCGCGAATCCGTGATCTGGCGTTGGAGCCACACGCGTCACCACAGCGACACAATCATTGTCGGCCGTGATCCGGAAATTCAGATCCCGCGTCCGCCAGATCTCAAGGGCTTGGCCTTGGCTCTGATCAACTACGGCGGCTACATGACCTACTATCCGAATCTGATCCGTCATGCGTGCGGCCAGATGTCGGACGCCGAACGCACCTATGTCCCGGACACCGAATTCGGCAAGATCTTCCGCAACGCCCGAATCTGCGTCGCAATCTATGCACTCGTAATCGTATCCGCAGTTATACTACAGACTTGGATTCCGATCTTCCTGTTCATGCTGCCACAATTTTTCGGCACTTGGTTGATGATCGTGCATAACACCACGCAGCATGCCGGCCTTGCGGAAAACGTGCTGGATCACCGCCTGAATTGTCGCACCGTTTACATGAATCCGATCAGTCGATTCATCTACTGGAACATGAACTACCACGTGGAGCACCACATGTTCCCGCTGGTGCCTTACCATAGACTGCCGGAACTGCACAAGGCCGTCAAAGGCGATTGCCCGCCGCCCTACCCCTCGATTCTTTCAGCTTGGAAAGAAATCCTGCCGACAATCCTCAAGCAGGTGAAAGACCCGACTCACCACGTAAAGCGCACGCTTCCCGCGCCCTCAGAACGTATCGACGAAGGCATCCCGCACTCACACGTAAAGCCGAATACGGACGGCTGGGTCGAAGTCTGCGCAGCAGCCGACTTGGGCAACGAAGACGTGATTCGCTTCGACCACGTCAAGAAGACCTTCGCACTCTACCGCGATGACTCTGGCAAACTCTACGCCACCGACGGTATTTGCACCCACGGCAATACCCACCTCGGCGAAGGCCTGGTCAAAGGTAAAATCGTCGAGTGCCCGAAGCACAACGGTCGCTTTAACCTCGAAGACGGCTCGCCAGCCCGCGCACCGATTTGCCGCGGACTCGCCACCTACCCGATCGAAGACCGAGGCGGACGCCTGTGGCTCAACGTCGAGAAAGCCGGCGGTGTCGGCGCGCGCCATGAGAAGACCTATAAGCTGCGTGTCGTCAGCAATCAGAATGTCTCCACCTTCATCAAAGAGCTGGTGCTCGAACCAATCGATGCCAACGAGACGATCGAATTCACTCCAGGCGACTACCTACAGCTCGACATTCCGACCTACGAAAAGATCGAGTTCCGCGAGTTCGATATCCCCGAGCCCTACGCGACCGTGTGGGAGCGTCATAACATCTTCGACCTGCAAGCCAGCAATTCCGAAACGACTCGTCGCAACAACTATTCGTTAGCCAGCAACGCAGCCACCGAACGTCAGCTTAAATTCAACGTGCGTATCGCCACCCCACCTCCGGGCCAAGACTGCCCTCCAGGCGTCGGCTCTAGCTATGCGTTCAATCTGAAGGCCAGCGACGAAGTCACTGCGATCGGCTCCTTCGGCGACTTCCACATCAAGCCGACCCAGAAGGAAATGCTCTACATCGGCGGTGGCGCCGGCATGGCACCGCTGCGTGCCCACATCGCGCACTTGTTCGAAACCGAGCACACCGCGCGCAAAGTCAGCTACTGGTATGGCGCCCGCTCGAAGCAAGAAATTTTCTACGAAGACTATTTCAAACAGTTGGCCGACGACCACCACAACTTCGACTTTCAACTCGCCCTCTCCGATCCACTCGAAGAGGACAACTGGACAGGCCACACCGGCTTTATCCACGAAGCCGTGCTGATCAACTATCTGGAAACTCATCCCAACCCGAAAGCCGTCGAATTCTATCTTTGCGGCCCGCCGATGATGATTGCAGCCTGCACCAAAATGCTCGCCCAACTCGGCGTGTCCGACGAGCAAATCGCCTTCGACGAATTTTAAAACTACCGAACGAAACCACTTAATTTATATCTAAAAAATACGATGAATACTGCCCCATCCTCTAACAGATAATGAACACCCAAACAACCGGCTCCTCGTTCTACCTCATCTCCGCCTGCCTAGTGGCCACACTAGGCGGCATGCTCTTTGGCTACGACACCGGAGTCATCAATGGCTCCCTTCAATTTGTTGAGGCCAATTTCGACCTAGATGCAGGTATGAAAGGCTTTGCCGCCTCCAGCGCCCTGCTTGCCTGCATCCCCGGAGCGATCTTAGCCGGCTTATTTGGCGATATGATTGGTCGAAAAAAGACGCTCATGATCTCCGGCCTGCTGTTTTTAATTTCCGCGATCGGGACTGCGCTGCCGAATGACATCAACACGTTTATCATCTTCCGTATCATTGGAGGTATCGGCGTTGGCGCAGCGAGCATGACCAGCCCGATGTATATCGCAGAGATCGCGCCCGCCCGCATACGTGGCCGACTCGTTTCCCTGAACCAACTCGCCATTGTGGGAGGCATGTTGATTGTCTATTTTGTAAACTACTTCATCGCGGATGTTGATAACCCCGCATGGAATATCTCCACAGGCTGGAGATGGATGTTCGGCTCTGAGGCCCTGCCAGCTGCGTCACTCTGTATCCTCACCTTCTTCATTCCGGAAACACCACGCTGGCTCAGCATGCATGGTCGAAAGAAAGAGGCTCGTGACATTCTGGTTAAAATCGAGGGCGAGGAAACGGCTGACACTGAAATGAAAGCCATCGAAGCATCACTGTCCGAGGGAAAGGCAGGATTCAGCCAACTCTTTACTCCGGCACACTTTAAACTGTTAGCCTTGGGGCTAGGTCTCGCCTTCCTGCAGCAAGCGACAGGTATCAATGTATTCCTCTACTTCGGTTCGGAAATCTTTGGTTCGCTTGGTGGGGAAAAAGTGGATGCCGCGTTGCTCCAGCAAGTCATCGTGGGTGGAGCCAATGTAATCTTCACCCTGGTAGCGATCTGGACCGTCGATATTATCGGCAGAAAGCCACTGATGATCATTGGTGCCTCTGGTATGGCTCTCTCACTTTTCGCCATGGGTCGCGCAGGCATGCAAGGCGATGCTGGCAGCGGGCTACTGGTCTGGGTGATTATCTACATTGCCAGCTTCGCACTTAGTCTCGGCCCTGTTGTGTGGGTGCTTCTTTCCGAAATCTTCCCCAACAAAATCCGCTCGCTCGCCATGGCGACCTGCACCGTTTTCCTTTGGCTGACGAACTCGGTGGTTTCTCAAACTTTTGTCATGATGGACAAGAACGAAGATCTCGTAGAAAAATACAACCATAGTTTCCCATTCTTCATCTATGGTGGACTATGTGTCGTCACCGTTTTCTTTGTCTTGTTTTTCGTTAAAGAAACTAAAGGGCGGGCTCTCGAGGAAAACAATTAAATCACAAAACATGACTGACACCACCACTCCCTCTTTAAAGATACATATCAATGGTTGGTCGCTACTCGATGAAGGCGATCCCGCAACCGAAGCGGGCCTGCGCACGCATCTCTCGGCGATCAAGGATGCCGGATTCCAAGGCTATTGCTGGGCCCCAAGTAATCCACAGTTAAAAGAATTGCTCACCGAATATGGCTTGCGCTACGGCGGTGCCTTCGACGCTGCCAAACCGGAGCAATTTGCTGATCGTATCGCCGCTATCATGGCCATTGATAATGGTCCGATCAATTGTCAGCTCGCCGACGACGACACACCGGTCGAAGAGGCAATCGAGCTGAGCCTCGCACTGATGGCGGAAGCCAAAAAGCAAAAGGCACCGGTGCATTTGGAGGTCCACCGTGACACCTGCACCGAGACGCCCGAGAAGACGACCGCGATCATTGAAGGCTACAAAGCCGCCACCGGGGAAGATCCACTGATGAACTTCGACTTCTCACACCCCGCAGTGGTCAAACATATCTTAGAGCACGAAACCATTACGCGTCTGCTCACTCCCGAGATTGTGCCGATCTTCCAGAAGTCCACACTCTGGCACATTCGCCCCTTCAACGCGCAGCACTGTCAGATTCCAATCACCGATGGGCAGGGCAACTTCTCCCCTGAATACCTGGCATGCCGCCCCTTCGTGCGCCAAGCACTCAGGCATTGGCTGCAAGGGCCCCGACCAACCAACGAGCTCTGGGTGATGCCGGAAATCGGCACGACTCACGAATACAAACTAAGCTGCTTCCCGAACATCTGGGAAGATACGGTTGCCTTGGGTAAAGACATTCAAAAGATCTGGGCCGAAGAAATCGCCGCTCTCTAATTTCAAATTTCTAAATTCAAACTTTTAAAAACAAAATACTATGAAAGACAAAACAATCGGAATCGTCGGCCTCGGCCGCATGGGTGGTAACATGGCTCGCTGCCTCAAAGACAAGGGCTACAACCTAAGCGCCGTGTTCGACATCAACGACAGCATCGCCACCGAGCTCGCTGCCGAAATCGGCTCAACCGCTTACGGCAAACTCGCCGACGTCACCGCCAATGCCGACATCATTCTCACTGTCGTGACCAACGACAAAGCGATGGACGCCATCTTCTTTGGCGAGGACAACCTCTTCACTGGTGCTGAAGGGCGCACCTTCATTAACTGCGCAACGCTGACACCGGCAGTGCACACTCAGCTCGAAGCAGCAGCCACGAAGCTCGGCGCGACTTGCCTCGAAGCCTGCATGGCCTCCAGCATTCCTCAGGCCCGCAGCGGTGAACTGTTCCTCATGATTGGTGGACAAGAAGCAGACTTCAACGCCAACAAACCGCTGCTCG
The DNA here is from genome assembly GCA_029252625.1 of Opitutia bacterium. Lineage (GTDB taxonomy): Bacteria > Verrucomicrobiota > Verrucomicrobiia > Opitutales > Coraliomargaritaceae > Lentimonas. Next base: position 64,413 of record JAQXBA010000004.1, read on the forward strand.
ACGACCTGAGCAAAGCGCTCCACTACGTCGGTGCAGCCGGCAAGGCTTCGGAAGTGAAAGCCCTGGTCAATATGGTGATGAACATCAACACCGCCGCACTCGCCGAAGGCCTCGGGATCGGCGACGCACTCGGCATCGATCTAAAAATGCTGTGTAACATCTTCAGTCAAACCGGCGCCAACTCGCGTGTGTTGGAAACCGACGCGGAAGACATGATCATCCGCGACCACGATTGCTATTTCTCCGCATCGCATGCCGCCAAGGACTCCGGCATCGCGCTCGGCTTGGCAGCAACGAAGGGCATCAACGCTCCGCTCGCTCAAGCGACATTCGATCAATACACCAAGCTAACTGAGATGGGCAAAGGCGAGCTCGACAAGTCCGGCATCGCGGAACTCACCTTCCAAGGGCGCCGCGCTTAATTGATTCGATCCGTGGCGTCTGAGCTTGCTCAGGCCTCAATGCCAAAGCCCGAGCAAGCTCGGACGCCACGATTTATCTACGATGAACCAAATTATCAAAAATCCTCTCGGCGAAACGCTTGATTACAGCTTCGCCTCCGGTGCCGCCGACTCTAAAAAGTCAGACTGGATCGTCGTGCTCGGGCACGGCGTGACCGGCAACAAAGACCGCCCGGTCGTGGCCGATCCTGCCGCCGCACTCAATGCCGCTGGCTTTGATACGCTGCGCTTCTCGTTCGCTGGCAACGGCGACTCAGAGGGCGACTTCCGCGATGCCACCATCTCCAAAGAAGTGGACGACTTAAATGCCGTGCTCAATGCCGTCTCCACTGCGTATCCAAGAATCGCTTACATCGGACACAGCATGGGCGGCGCCGTCGGCGTCATTCAAGCCAGCAGCGATATTCGTATTCGAGCGTTGATCTCCATCGCTGGCATGATCGACACCAAAGCATTTGCCGAAACTGAGTTCGGCGAAGAAATACCGAATGAAGGCCTGATGTGGGAGGAGGAAAGCTGCCCGCTCTCGTCGGCATTCATGACTGACCTGTGCCAAACACACAGCAGTCTCGAAAATAAAGTTGAGGCGATCACCGCGCCCTGGCTACTGCTCCACGGAACCGCCGACGATGTCGTCCTCTCGAAAGACAGCGAGACAGTCCGCAGTGTGAAAGGCGACAGTGTCACCATCGTGACTGTCGAGGGGGCAGACCATAGTTTCAATGAGCCGACACACAAGGCACAGCTGGCCGACACCATCGCCGCGTGGCTCAGCGCCCAGGCATAACATCATTTAAAGACGCCCCCGAACGCATTCGCACGACCGAGTCACCACTTAGCTAATCCCTCCCAAAACTCACTGAAAATATGACACCTCAACCACTCATCGGCCTGCTGTTCCACGCACTCGGCGGAGTCGCCGCAGCCAGCTTCTACGCCCCTCTTAAATTCATCCGCAAGTGGCCCTGGGAATGTTTCTACCTGGCAATGGGCGCCTTCGCATGGTTGCTCACGCCATGGATCTTCGCCGTCGCAACCACTCCCGACCTATTCGGAGTGCTCAGTCGCGCACCTGTCTCTGCACTAGGTTGGACGTTTCTATTTGGGCTACTGTGGGGCGTCGGAGCGGTTAGTTATGGGTTGACGATGCGTTACCTAGGCATGGCACTTGGCATGTCTGTCGCATTGGGCTTTTGCGCACTGTTTGGCACCCTGATACCACCGATCTTCCGCGGCGAACTGATGGCTGTCGCGTCCACAACTGGCGGACAAGTGGTGATCGGCGGCGTCGCACTCTGCGCAGTGGGCATCCTAGTGGCAGGCTACGCGGGATTCCGTAAGGAACGTGAGCTGCCCGCCGAGCTAAGCGCCGACCACAAGTCCGGCGACGACGAGTTTGCTCCGATCAAAGGACTGGTGGTGGCCTTTATCTGCGGACTGATGAGTGCCTGCTTCGCCTTTGGCATACAAAGTGGCGTGCCGATTGCCGAACTCGCGGTCGAAGCCGGTGCCAACCCACTGTTTCAAAACAACGTGGTGCTCTGCGTGATCCTGCCCGGCGGATTCCTCACCAACACGCTATGGTGCCTGTATCTGAATCGCCGCAATAAAACCTTCGCCGGCTACCGCTCCGCAACGCCCTCGGAAACGACCGGCATCCTCACCCTGTGCGCCGTGTCCGGGGTCATCTGGTATTTCCAGTTTTTCTTCTACGGTATGGGGTCGACCAAGATGGGCGCCTTCGACTTCTCGAGTTGGTCGCTGCACATGTCGTTCATCATTATCTGCGGCAATTTATGGGGGCTCTTTTTCAAAGAGTGGCGCGGCGTGACTCGCGCCACGCTAAGTATCGTCTGGACAGCCATCCTGCTACTGATTCTATCCACCGTCATCATCGGCTGGGGCAACTCTCTCGGCACCACAGCCGCAGTGCACTAATTTACAGAACTCTGTTCCCACGTTTCCACTTTCCCACTTTCATACTTCCCTCATGCTCCCCGACGCCGAACCACCCCGTAAACTTGAACAACTCGAACGCTCTGCCCCTAAAGACAAGGCAGTCGGCACCAAGGCCGTCACAAACTCGCTCAAGCACATAAACCATCAAGCGGGCCCGACCCGTGGCGCCCAAGCGCTCTACTGGATGAATTAAAAAGGTGGCTTCGACTGCCCAAGTTGCGCGTGGCCCGATCCCGACGGCGAACGCTCCAGCTTTGAATTCTGCGAGAACGGTGCCAAAGCGATCGCCACCGAAGCCACCAAGAAACGTGTCGGCCCTGAGTTCGATACAGCGATCAGTATTTTTCAGTATAATTTGTCTAAACCAGTCTAAACTAGTCTAAATCCCGACTTTCAAGGCAGGTGGCGAACTGATAGATCGATGCGACTTTAAAAAAATAAGCCACTAATTATGACATACTTAGAGGCTTCTGAAAATTGAGTGAGCCAAGAGCTTGCCTGAGGCTGCGCCCCCCTGCTGCACAGAGACCTAGCGGTCGTGCCATCTCCGCCCTTCGACAAGATCAGGGCTCCGTCAAACTTTCTGGAGCGTTCTCACCGCTGCTACGCTGCAATAAAAACCCCCGGTCGTTTAGACTGGGGGTTTAAAAAATGGAGCGAGCGAAGAGGTTCGAACTCTCGACATCCACCTTGGCAAGGTGGTGCTCTACCAATTGAGCTACGCTCGCTTGTTGGAAGAAGTCGCAGAGAATTGTAAATTCGCTCCTGCTGTCAATGCGTTTTCAAATAAAATTACTCTCCAAGATCTAGATCCATCGTTAACTTGCGGCGCACTGTGTCAGGCAAAGCGACGAGGTTATTGCTACGCAGCGCAGCGGCGAGATCATCGTTCAGCAAGACACGAAGCACTTTCTGCGCGCGCGCCTCGTCGCGCGCCTTATACACGACATAAAAAGCCAAGCGAATGGGGTAGTCGCCATAATGCACATTATCTTCTGTAGGACTAAATGCAGGGCCATCGACCTCACTGGAGACCATCAATGCTTTGACTTTTTTACCCTTTGGCACACTAGGCAGTATTGCGATTGACGCGGCATCAGACAATAGTGAGCCCTCAAGCTCGGAATCTTTTATCGAAGCCACAGTCGTCTTCATCTGTCCACCGCGGAGGACAGAAAATTTAAATAACTCGAGCGATATACTTTTATCATTTTGCCCAGCCAATGTTTTAATCGAACGACTGCCCCAACCAGACAGACCTAAGTCGCCCCATGTAGTGTAGTTGGATTCCTCATTCGCGCCGAAGATAGCACCAAGGCTCGCTAGACTGACCTCATTGATCGGATTACTTTGATTAACCGCAATCACAGCAACATCATATGCGAACGGGAAAACCCGAAACTCGTCGCGCGGCGCATCCATATCTTCCGGCACCGCGATGATCGCTAAATCAATTTCATCCGAGCGCAAACGCTCCAACGCTGGCAAACTACCAATGTTGTCGACCCTGAATTCCATCGAATGCTCTTCTGCACTGGCTTGAAGCGGCTCAGTGATAAAGTCTGCCAAGAGGTCGGAGACAGCAATACGAAATTCTCTGGCATTAATAGGCGCCACCACGGTGGCAGCTAAGATAAAAAGCAGGAGGCGTAAGGACATTAGTAGGGGTAGGTTTTAAGAGTATTGAATTAAAAAAGTAGTAACGTACTAAAGCCGCGACCCGAAGCAGAGTCAAACTCTAAGCTGACTGAGCATTGGTCATAGATTGAACGGCCGGTGTTAGTTATTTTTTTGCTAGTGAAGCGATCATTCACACCTCATTTTCCAACGTCCAACTCTGGCCATTGGACCAGCTTGCGATGCAAGGTTCGGCGACTAATTCCGATTAAATCGGCCGCCCGCGTGCGATTGCCACTAGCTTTAATCAGCGCATTGCGCAGCAAACGCTTTTCATTCTCGTCCTTGCTCAAGGTCGTACTAGAGACCTCTGAGTCTAACAACGATGAGTCACCCTCCACCAGCTGATACTTGGAATCGAGATCATACTCCGTGACTTCGCTGCCACGCTTGAGCACGACGTTGTTTTCACAAAAATTACGCAGTTCACGAATATTCCCAGGCCAGCGGTACGCGCGAAGTACTTCTAGTGCGCCGACTGTTAAACGAACCGGTGCCACCCCATTTTCTTCGCTAAACTCCTTAATATAATGATTTAGCAAGATAATCATATCCTCCTGCCGATGACGCAGCGCTGGCAAATGAATCGTCACCACATTGAGGCGATAAAGTAGATCTTCGCGAAACTCGCCGCTCTTTGACATCTCGGTCAAATTACGATTAGTCGCGCAAACTAAGCGCACATCCACTTTAACTGGGGTGGAACTGCCCAAACGTTCAAAACTGCGCGTCTCCAGGAAGCGCAACAATTTCACCTGTGTGGACGCATCGATCTCACCGATTTCATCCAAAAACAAGGTCCCACCGTGTGCCGCTTCGAAGCGTCCAATACGCCGCTCGGTGGCGCCAGTAAAAGCGCCTTTCTCATGCCCAAATAGTTCACTCTCTAGCAAATTCGCAGCCAAGGCCGCGCAATGTACTGGCACGAAGGGCTTACGCGCACGGGTGCTGTTTTGGTGAATTGCCTGCGCAATCAACTCCTTGCCAGTGCCAGTCTCACCTTCGAGCAGAACAGTAGCCCTCGACGGTGCCACGAGTTTGACCTTATCCAATACATCAGTGAGACCAGGCGAATTACCGACGATCCCACCGAAACTGTATTTCTTATCCAAGCGCTCATGCAGCACCATATTCTCCGCCTCAATTGTGCGCGACTGCAGCGCTCGCTTAATAATGATCTCAAGCTTTTCCAAGCTCACTGGCTTAATCAAAAAGTCAAAAGCCCCGCGGCGCATCGCTTCGACAGCGGTCTCTACATTGCCATAAGCGGTCATCATGATGCAGATCGGTCGATTCGGCAGTTTAATCGCCCGATCGATCACTGTCAGACCGGACTTACCCGCCATTCGTAAATCGGTCAAAACCACGTCAAACGTTTCCGCTTCCATCAAATTAAATGCCTCTGCTGCCCCACAAGCCATGTAGACCTCGTAGTCGTCCTCCAAAGCTAAACTCAGGCCCTCACGGGTGTTTTTCTCGTCATCTACAATTAAGATCGTTGCCGGCATGTGAGACAATTAGGCACAACTTATGTTGAATTGCAATTTCTCAATCTTTTTCTGTGAAACCTCTTGCACGATAGTTTGTCCTTGATCTCCTGCCCTTAGACGTTTTCCCATTTTTACAACTATGAGTACAGAACCAGCGACTACCACCACCATCTCCAACAAAGCCCTCGAGGCTGCGACTGCGTGGATACCCACTTTGCGCCAAGAGATCGGCCGCGTCATCGTCGGCCAACGCTATTTAGTCGACCGTCTATTGGTCGGCTTGCTCGCCAACGGACACGTGCTGCTCGAAGGCGTACCAGGCTTGGCTAAGACCTTGAGTATTCGCACCCTCGCGACTGCCACCGATGCTGACTTTAAGCGCATCCAATTCACCCCCGATCTATTGCCAGCCGACGTGATTGGTACGCTGATCTACAGCCCAAAGGATAGCACCTTCCATACGCGCAAGGGTCCCATTTTCGCCAACCTTGTACTGGCCGACGAAATTAACCGCGCACCTGCCAAGGTCCAGAGTGCGCTGCTCGAAGCGATGCAGGAGCATCAAGTAACAATCGGCGACACCACATACCCGCTGCCGGAGCCATTCCTTGTCCTCGCCACCGAGAATCCGATTGACCAAGAAGGCACCTACCCGCTGCCCGAAGCACAGGTGGATCGCTTTATGCTCAAGCTCAAAGTCGGCTACCCGAGCAAGGCCGAAGAGCGCGAAATCCTCGACCGGATGGCTTCGACCGATCCGAATCTAAGCGTCGATGCAGTCACCACGCTGGATAACATTCGTGAGGCGCGTAAGCACGTCAACGACGTGTTCGTCGACCCCAAGATCCGCGACTACATCGTCGATCTGATTCTCGCTACACGTAATCCAGAAGATTTTAAGCTCAAGCTCGGTCAATACATTCAGTTTGGGGCCAGCCCGCGGGCCACCATCAGTCTCACCCTCGCCGCTAAGGCATGGGCGCTGATGCAAGGTCGCTCCTACGTGATCCCGCAAGACATCAAGGAGATCGGCATGGATGTGCTGCGTCACCGCGTGATCCCCAGCTATGAGGCAGAAGCCGAAGAGATCACCAGCGAAGATTTGGTCACATCGATTTTCGACGCCGTGCCAGTGCCATAGAGAATTAGGAATTATTAATTAAGGATTAAGGATTTCTCGCTATTCTACTTTCCCACTTCTAACTTTTTAAAAAAAGTGACTCCGGCAGATATCATTAAAAAAGTGCGCCGACTCGAGATACGGGCACGTCATCTCGTGACAGATTCCGTGACTGGAGCTTACCATAGCTCGTTCAAGGGCCGTGGCATGGACTTTGAGGAGGTGCGCGAATATGAAATCGGCGACGACGTGCGCACGATTGACTGGAATGTTAGTGCCAAAATGGATCGCCCCTTTGTCAAAGTCTTCCGCGAAGAGCGCGAAATGACACTGATGCTGTTGATTGATTTAAGCGCATCGGGCATCTTCGGATCCGTCGAGCAAAGCAAGCGCGAGCGCGCCGCAGAGATCGCCAGTGTACTGGCGTTTACCGCCACACAAAACAACGACAAAGTGGGCGTGCTACTCTACACCGACGAGGTCGAGCATTACATCCCTCCCAAGAAAGGCCGCCGCCACATCCTCCGCTTGATCCGCGACATTCTATTCTTCGAGCCCAAAGGCCGCGGCACTTTACACCAGACCGCACTCGATTATCTCAATCGTGTGCAACGCCGTAAGACTGTCGTATTCCTAATTTCTGACTTCATAGACGAATCCCAAGACACTAGATTCTTCGACACCCTCGCACTCACCAATCAACGCCATGACTTGATCTCTATTGCACTCGGCGATCCTCGCGAGTGCGAGCTTCCACCAGTCGGCTTGATCACCCTCGAGGATGCCGAAACCAGCGAAATGGTCGAAGTCGATACTGGTAACAAACACACGCGTCAGCGCTACGCGACCCTTGCCGAAGGGCGTCACAGCAACTTTAAAGCTCAAATGCGCAAGAAAGGACTCGACTGGATACAAGCCCACACCGACCAGCCCTACTTACCCGCACTGCGTAAGCTCTTCGCCCGCCGCGCCAGCCGACACTAATGCGAATGCCTCACTTTAATTTATCGCTAGCTCAACTGCCCACACAAACACCTCAGCTGCCCGACCTCCCGCCAGGTCCGTCGCTTGATCGTGTGCGCGGACCCATCGAAATTCCACCTTACGAGCCATGGCAAATCGGAGTGATCATTGCCTTAGCCTTGCTCGCGCTTGGATTACTCATCTGCGGAATGGTTCGATTCGTTCGCGCACGCAATAATCGCACACTAGTAGAGCTGCCGCACCTCACCGCGCTTGCTGAGCTAAAGACTGCTGCCGAACTCACCCGTGAGGACGATGAACGCTTTGCTGTGCTCAGCTCACTGGCGCTGCGCCGCTATTTCGAAACTGGCAAAGGAATCGCCGCGCTCGGCCGCACCTCACGCGAATTTCTGCAAGCATTAGATCGGCACCCGCAAATTAATCTCGAAGCACGCAACTCACTCACTGAATTTCTAGAGCACTGCGATCGCGTCAAATTTGCCCAAGCATCACTCACTGCAGCTGAACGTAGCACACTCACGGAAAGTGCCGCGGCCCTCATTGCTCAATTTGAACAAACCGACGAAGGAACATCACAGGGGATTCAGCCACAATGAGTTTCTTTCAATTTCAGAATCCAGAGTACTTCTTTCTGCTGCTGCTATTGCCGTTCATCGCCTGGTGGGCGGGGCGCATGGGCCCTGAAGCTGCGATGCGTTTCTCAAGCATCCAACTCGTCAAAGCAGTTAGCCAATCACGCCGCAGCCTCCCGGGGAAGTTTTTATTCGGCCTCCGCATTCTCGCACTTGCCGCATTCATTATCGCGCTCGCTCGACCACAAATGGGCAAGATGAACGACACCACCGATGCCGATGGTATCGATATTGTGGTGACACTCGACCTCTCAGGTTCGATGCGCGCCCTCGATCTTTCCACCCGTAAAAACGTCGTCACACGTTTGGATGCCGCAAAAAAAGTGGTCCAAGATTTTATTGATAAACGCCCCTACGATCGCATTGCTCTAATAGCCTTTGCAGCGGATGCCTACGTGGTCAGCCCACTTACGCTCAATCACGACTGGCTGAAGAAAAATCTAGACCGCCTCGAGTTGGGCGAAATCGATGGCGGCGGCACTGCAATCGGCACTGCCCTCGGTGCAAGTGTTAATCGCCTACGCGACCATGAAGCACGTAGCCACATCGTCATTCTATTGACTGATGGCGAAAACAACTCAGGCACCATCTCGCCGATCGGGGCAGCTGAAGCAGCCAAAAGTTACGGTGTTAAAGTGTACACCATCGCCACCGGAAAAAAAGGCCGCGTGCCGATTCCCGAGATGACACGCGACAACCGTGTGCTTCGGGACAAAGACGGTCAACCCGTGTATCGCGGACGTGCCGAAAACTCGAACTTCGACGAAGCCGAACTGCGCGAAATTGCAGAGATAACTAGTGGCCTCTTTTTCCAAGCGACCGAAGATGGCGACCTCGAACGTATTTACGATGAAATCAGCGAACTCGAAACAACCACCATCGAGCTACGCTCCTACGCCACTTTCACCGAATATTTCATTTGGCCAGCTGCCCTCGGGCTAGCCTTCCTTGCCCTTGAACAAATCTTGCGCAACACGCGCTATCGCCGACTGCCATGACCTTTGAGAATCAGATCTGGCTCACGCTCACGCCGCTCATAGTATGTCTCTTCGCGGGCCTGTTCGCGTTCGGCATGGGCCGTCGCGAGGCACTACTCAGCCGTTTCGCAGCCGCACGGTTACTCGATCAGCTCACGGAGAAAGCGAGTCAACAACGCACACTTCTCAAAGCGGCCCTAATCCTACTCGCCCTCGCACTAATTGGTATCGCCCTCGCTCGGCCACAATACGGAGTCGACTGGATTGAGCGCAAAGCACGCGGCCTCGACATCGTCTTTGTGCTCGACAGCTCCAAGAGTATGCTCGCCACCGACCTGAGGCCTACTCGCTTAGATCGGGCAAAACTCGCCATCATCGACCTGGTTAAACGCTTAGAGAGTGACCGTATCGGGCTAGTCGTATTTGCTGGCAACGCATTCCTACAAACCCCACCAACACTCGATTACTCGGCCTTCCGTGATAATCTGAATTCCATTGGCCAAACCAGTATTTCACGAGGTGGCAGTGATATCGGACGAGCTATACGCGAAGCCGCCAAAGCCTTCCCAAAAGATAACAACTTTAAAGTAGTCATCCTGCTCACCGATGGCGAAGACCAAGAGCAACAGGCAATCAATACCGCCCGCGAAGTTGCCAAAGACGACATCAAGATCTATACCATCGGCATTGGCACCCCTGAAGGTGAGTATCTAAAAGTCCGCAACGCAGAAGGCACCGAGGAATTCATTCGCGACTCCAGTGGACAACCCGTGCGCAGCCAACTCGACGAACGCACCCTGCAAGAGATCGCACGAATCACAGGCGGCAGCTATAGCCGTCTGAGCGATCAATCACTCAACATACTTTACAATTCCGTACTCGCCACTCTCCCCCGCGAAGAGCGCGAATCCGAAATACAGGAAGCTCGCATCGAGCGCTACCAATGGCTGATTGCCGCAGCAGGCATTCTACTTGTATTTGAAATCTTCATACGCCGCCGCAGTAAAGCATCGATTCAACTCGCGATCATAATTGCCACGACAACTCTACTCCAACCAACTCCCAGCAAGGCACAAGAAATTCCGACCACGACAGCTCCGTCCGACCCTCTGGAACTGCCACTGCCGCCGACACAGGAGTCGCCCGAGGCAATCATCCCCCACCCTGAAACGGATCCGCGCGTGCTCTACAACCAGGCACATACCAAATTCGACGCAGGCGATTACGCCGAAGCCACCCGCCTCTACAAACAAGCAATCGAGCTCAGCGAAGACGTCTCACTCGAACGCGATGCCCTTTACAACATGGCGCACGCCACCAACCAAGTCGGTGAAGCCGCACTCGAAGCACAAGAATTCGAAGCCGCTATCGAAAGCTGGAAGCAAGCGGAAGCCCTGTTTAAATCCGCCAACGAAATCGACGCTACCGACACCAACAGCCTCGAAGATGCCACCAGCACCGAAGCACGCCGTAAAGCGCTCGAAGAATTCTTAAAGCAACAAGAGCCGCAAGATCAAGAGGACCAAGAAGGCAGCGAGGAATCGGAAGATTCCGCCGACGGTGAACAAGGCGAACAGGATCAGCAACAAGAGGGTGACGAAGGTGAAAACCAAGGCGAGCAGTCAGAGGAAGAATCTGGCGATCAGCAGGATGGCGAAAGTAGCAACGAGTCCGAACAAGGTGAAGATAGCGGCGAGCAGTCAGGCCAAGAGGGTAATGAATCTGACTCTTCCGAGGAAGAGGATTTAGCGGATCAAGGCGAAAGCACCGAATCTACCGGTGACCCTGCCGAAGACATGGAACAACAAACCGAAGAGCAGACCGCTGGCGAAGGTCAAGAAGCGACCAACGAAGATGGTAGCGAGCCTCCGCAACCGACCACAACCGAAGAAGGCGAAGGGGCAGAGGGCACACCAGGAGAGGTGACTCTCGAAGGCATGAGCATCTCCGAAGCACGGGACCTACTCGACAGCCTACGCGGGTCCGAATATTTACTCCCATTCTCCGAAACATCCGACGAAACTCGCCAATCGAACCGCAACAGAGAACTACGCGACTGGTAACGTCCATCTTTAGATACCTATGCAACTACTAAACGCATTCCTAATATTAGCCCTTTTTACGACCTCATCACTAATTGCAGAGATTCGTGTTAGCGCACGCTTCGAACCCGCACGCGTCGGCGCTGGTAAAACATCCCAATACATCGTTGAGATCGTCGAAACCGATGATAGCAAAAAACCTGCAGCAGAACGCATCACTTCGTTGCCGATTCCCTCCAATGGAGGACTTACTTTACGCAACGGGCGCACCTCGAGTACTCAATCGACTCGTATCACTAATGGTATTAGCGAATACAGCAACACGCAGCAACTCATCATCGAAGCGGTCTCATCAACTACAGGCAGCTTCACCATTCCCGCGTACATTTTTGAATATAAAGGTGGTCGCCTACAAGCGCCAAGCGCGACTCTCACTGTGGTCGAACGATCAGCCGACGCAGCTCCGACCGTTGACGAACTGATCTTCTTACAAGCCAATGCCCCTGAGCAACTCTACGTCGGCCAGACCACATCAATCCTATTGAAACTGTACGTTTCAGGCAGTGTAACACTGCGAGGACTCAATGCCTTTGAGCAGCGCGCAGACGGATTCACAGTGAGTGAACTGCCCGAACAATCCGCTGAAAGTGTCGAAATGTTCAACGGACGCCGTTATCGCGTTTACAGCTGGCCGCTCACCATCACTCCAATCAGCGCAGGCTCACAGGATCTCGACTTTCAATTTACTGTATCCGCACAAATGCCAGACCAGCGAAACACGCGCGGCTCTCAATTCGGCGGTGGTATGCTTGATAACTTCTTCGGCCGCTCAGAACGCTTCAATATTTACAGCCCTCCGACTCAAATCGATGTACGCACTCTTCCCACAGCGGGAAAACCGGAGAGCTATTCTGGTGCCATAGGTCAGTTTAGTATGAAAGTTTCAGCCGACAGTGATTCGACACGTGTTGAGGAGCCAATCATGCTATCAATCAAGTTAAGTGGCAGCGGTAATTTCGACCGAATCAAAGGCCCCGAGATGCCAAATGCCAAAGACTGGCGCAACTACATGCCCGAATCCACGTTCGAGCCGAACGAATCACAACCCCTCAAAGGCACGAAGCGCTTCGACTATGTTTTCATCCCAGAGAAGGCAGGCAGCCTCAAACTACCCGAAGTAAAATTCTCATACTTCGATCCGAACACAGAAAAGTATGTAGAACTCTCTGCCCCTGCGCTCAAAACCAATGTCTTACGATCCAATCGGCCAACGATGACAACTGCTACGACGCCAACAGAAAAAGACTCCGCACCCGCAATCAATCTCACGAAACAGCTCAGCCCAGAAGAGCTACTCATCACACTCGACTACCGCCCAAAACCGGGACGTAGAATTGAAAAAAGCCTGCTTTCAAGCCCATGGTTCAACTACCTCAACAGCGGCGCATTCATCACACTCACTACGTCAGGCATTCTAATTTATCGCCGTAAACGTCTGCATCAAAATGCAGACTACACGCTGGTCCATCAAGCCAGGCAAGCACTCAAGCTCGCAGTCAAAGAAGCTCAAAGCGACGAGGCCGCCGTCTTCTACCGCAGTGCGCAAAATGCGATCCGACTCGCGGCAACCGTACGCATGAAGCGCAACCTACGCTCTGCCGACTTCGCGGAACTTGAAGCACAGTTCAAGCAAAGCCATGTGGCCGACGTGATAATAGAACAAGCACGAAGCCTCTTCAACGAAGCGGACAACCATCGTTTCTCTGGCCAGACCCACAGCGCCGACCTAAAACAAGCTCGCACCCAGCTCAACACGACACTGAAAGCACTATGAGTTCATTTTTCCGCACCTTCGCTCTCTACAGTCTCACTGCTATCATAGCTTTTGCCACGACCAGTGAACCTGCATCTCCCTTTCAATCAGGCATTGAGTCGTATCAAAACTCTGAATACAAAAAAGCAAAGATGCAGTTCACTGACGCACTCGAACTCAACGAGACCGCAGCCGCCCGCCACAACCTCGGGCTCGCGTATTTCCAACTCAATGCGCCCGCCGAAACAGTCTGGCAACTTGAACGCGCGCAATTGCTCGAACCATTCAACGCCAACTACCGATACAAACTCGAAGCCGTCCGCCAAGAGCTTGGCCTCTTCGCTGGATCACCGAAATGGACTATTTTCGTCAGCCAAGCACTCCCAACCGATACATGGATCATCATCGCCACAATCAGCTTCTGGCTACTACTTGCCGTATTCATTCTCCCACGCATTAATGACACTAAAGTAAGCATCTCCCTCAAGGCACTACGCTTGGTTAGTATTGCCGCCTTGATACTTTCGACGCCATCGATCTGGCTCAACCTCCGCTTGCTGCAAACAGGTACAGTCATCACCGGCGAGGCAACAAGCCTCCACGCTGCTCCAGCCAGTGCTGCGCCTGAAAGCGGAACCGCCCGCCCTGGTGAACGCGCCCACATCTTAGATCAATACAACCACTTCTACGAAATCGAAACTGAAGGCCAAGCCATCGGCTGGATCTCTAAAGACGAATTCCGACCGCTAGCTGATTAAGCAATCCCAATCATGAAAAAGTAAAACGATCGGATTCGTTGGCCTTGGCCGTATGGGCCGCAACATGGCTCATTGCCTTAAAGACAAAGGCTACACCGTTACTGCACTCTTTGATATTAACGACACTGTCGCCAACGAACTGGACGCCGAAATCGGCGCGACATCTTTAGCCAAACCGGAGCCAACTCGCGCATCCTCGAAACCGACGCAGAAGACATGATCCACCGCGACCACGATTGTTATTTCTCCGCATCGCACGCCGCCAAAGATTCTGGCATCGCGCTAGCTCTGCCCGTAATGAACGGCATCAAGACACCACTCGCCCATGCCACGTTTGATAAATACACCAAGCTCACCGAGATGGGCAAAGGCGAACTCGATAAGTCCGGAATCGCAGAGCTGACCTTTAGAGGGCGCAGCTAAAAATCGAGTTGAGATCACACGCCCGCGGCGCTCAAGACGCGAAAGCGCAAAGCCAACACACTGCACTCTCATGTCTGAACTTTGCCTCTTGACGCCTTTGCGTGAGACTTATTTTCAGCCCAATCTCAACGCAGGCTCGATGCTGATCGCATCGCTACGCGTGCCTGCTGGGTCCGCGTAAGCGGCGAAAGCAATCATCGCCGCATTATCACCAGTGTGCTGCGGATCGGCTATGAGGCATGGCATACGGTAGCGCTTGGCCAGCCTCTGGATCGCGGCGCGGAGAGCTTTGTTATTCGACACGCCACCGGAAAGACCGAGGCTCTTATAGCTGTCGACCTCCAAGATATGTTTGGTCTTACCAAATAACTGGTCGATCACTGCGCTTTGATAGGACGCGCAAATATCGGGCATCGCGGCTTCGAGCTCGGCATCGTCCATCTTCTCGATCCGATAACGCAGGCTGGTCTTGAGCCCGGAAAAGCTGAAGCGGCGTTCGTTGCGCGGCGCGATCGACTTGGGAAAATCATATGCCTTGGCATTCCCAGTTGCGGCGATCTTTTCGACATGCGGTCCTCCGGGATAGGGTAGACCGAGGAGTTTCGCACCTTTATCGAGTGCTTCGCCGGCGGCGTCGTCCACCGTCTCAGCGAGGACGGTGAGCTGCTTCGCGCTGTTGATCTCAAACAGGATTGTATTGCCTCCGGAAACCACGAGCCCAAGATGCGGCAGCAATATATCGAATGCATGGGCAAAGCTGTCGGGGTCAGCCTGGTGTAGGGCAATGAAAGGTGAATACGCATGACCACGCAGGTGATTAACGCCACAAAGCGGCAAATCCCAAGCGAGCGCGAGACTCTTGGCAAATGCGATACCGAGCGCGAGGCAACCGGCAAGGCCAGGCCCCTGCGTGACGACTATACGAGTGATCTCTGATTGGCGCGCCAACACATCCGATGCCTCCAACAGCGGAAAAAAATTCTTCAAATGCTCACGACTCGCAAGATCTGGTACCACCCCGCCGTATTCTTTATGTAAACTGATCTGACTGTGCACCCACTCGCCTGCGACTCCCTTGGCGGGATCGAACAGCGCGAGCGCTGACTCATCGCAAGAACTTTCAATAGCTAAAATCATCTATGCAGAAAACGTTGCTCGTCTTGGATCGAAGGTCGAACATCGAATTGAATAAGAAAACAAAAAAAAAGACTACCAGACAGATTTGCCCTTAGGTGTTCAGAGTTCAACCTTAGTCATTCCCATGTTCGCACCAATCAGTCCCTCGAGTATCTGCTCTGCGACAAGTCGCTGCGGGTCTTCAATCGGCGCAAATCCGAATGTCTTGGTAAAAGATGCGTCGCTCATTTTACGCAAATGATGCTTTTGAAGTATGAGTAAAATAGCTTCTTCGGCATCCATTTCCACAGTAACATCGGGACACACGCCGGTCCCGTTGATCGCTTCACCACTGGGCAATAAATAACGAGCACTGGTAAGTTTTAGCCCATCGCCATTAGGAAAAGAATAAACACTCTGCACCGAACCTTTGCCGTAAGATTTCTCGCCCACCAACACTGCTCGGGCATGATCGCGCAATGCACCAGAAAAGATTTCGGAAGCGCTCGCGCTATCACCATCAATTAGAACGACCAAGGGTTGATGATTCGCATCCAGTGTTGCCTCGGCATAAAAGACCTCTTGCACGCCACGACGCGATTGCACAGTCAGAACTGGTTGCCCCGCGTCTAGAAAGATTTCGGACATTCGCACCGCTATATTAAGGCGACCGCCTGGATTGCCGCGCAGGTCGATAATCAAGCCCTGCATTCCCTCAGCTTTGAGACGATGAATTGCGGAAATCATTTCCAGATCGGTCTCGTCAATAAACTGACGCACACGCATGTAGCCGACGGTCTCTGTCGCCATCTCGACATCAACCACAGAATCGAGCGCAATCGCCCGCCGCTCCAGGTCAAAGGAATATTCTTCGGCAGTAATCGGCCGCTCAACCTTAACTGATACCATAGAGCCCGGCTCTCCGCGGATACGGTCAATCACCTCGCCGAGAGATTCATTACGCGTATCGGCCCGATCGACACCAATAATAAAGTCACCAGAGAGAATTCCGGCAGCTCCAGCACTGCCCTGATCGAACACCTGCGATATTATAATTCGCCCTGAAAATTGCCCAACTTCGATACCAACGCCGACATATTCCTGATTAGCCGCCATGCTAAAATCCTCGTAGTCGTCGGGCGTCATATACTCGGAATACGGATCAAGCGAGCGCAACGCCGCACGCAGGGCGACATCAGTCAGGTCTTGAAAATCCACCTCATCGGCATGGACAAACTCAGACTCCACAATTCGCATCACCATACCGTAACGCGAAAGGCTCTGCCAATAATCCATAGAAAACATCGCCCGCCAATCTGCTCGCGTCGCAAATTGCGACGCGAGCACCGCCAATAAGGCAACGGGAATCATCCAGCGCAGTCTATGCTTGTCCATGCACCGCACTGTGTGCACCTCGCAACCTTTTGTAAATATCGAGAATGGGGGAAGGTGAAAATAATGATTGCCCGGTATGGCGCGGACTAAAGCTCTTCTCCGTTTTTAATCTTAATCCTACTCTTAATCGATGATCACGAGCCGTCGACGAACGTTGAATATGAGTAGGATTACGATGATGATAATGAGTAGGAGCCCCCCGATTAACTCCCCTAGGTTCCACACCATCCACATTTAAACTCGACTCACTGCCACAAGCTTCGTTGATCAAAGGTGATGAACGGGGCCGACAACGAACTATGGGATCAACTGCAGACGAGCTGTGTAAACGGCCCGATCAGCTACTGCGACTATATCAACCTCGCTCTGTATGCCGATAGATGTGGCTATTACACTCGGGACCGCGAACGCGTTGGCCGCAGCCCGGATCGTGACTTCTACACCGCGGAAAGCCTCGGCAAGGTCTTTGCTCGATTGGTCACCACTGCGGCGCATGATCTGCTCGGCGAAGCCGCTGCCAACCAATCCACCTTTATAGAGATCGCGGCTGAACCAGGCGCCGAGCTGCTGAGCCGCGTCGAGTCGCACCCGTTTGCTGAGAGCCGCGTGATCCGTCAAGGCGATGCGATCTGCGCCGACGGCCCGGTGGTGATCTTTGCTAATGAGTGGCTCGACGCCCTGCCCTTCCATCGTCTGATCTTTCAGGACGGCCAATGGCACGAACGCGGCGTGCGCCTCAACGCAGACCAGCAACTCGAAGACGTACTACTCGAGCACTTCACTCCAGAGGTGGCCGCGATCAGCGAGCGTCTCCCCGAAAAAGCGCTCGAAGGCTACGAGCTCGATCTGCCGCTACAGGCCGAGGCCGCAATTGCCAATCTGCTCGCGCAGGACTGGACTGGCATGCTGCTGCTATTTGACTACGGCAAGACATGGCAGGCGCTTTCCACCGACTGTCCCATTGGCACTGCCCGCACCTATCATCAGCACACCCAAGCGAACGATTTACTCGATCTACCCGGTGAAAAAGATATCACCTGTGACATCTGCTGGGACCCACTGGCCGATTTAATGACTGAAAAAGGCCTGCAATCCGTCACCCTTGAGACACAGGAATCGTTTTTAGTGCAGCGTGCCCAGCGCGCAGCTGAGGCAATTGTAAGCGACACTTCGGGCATGTTTAGCACTGAAAGACAAACACTTATGGAACTAATCCACCCAGCACACATGGGCCGCTGTTTCCAAGTGCTATGGGGACTACGAGGCCGCTAATTTTTTCTACAAAAAGGCTTGCTTGGCTGGCACAGCCCCCTACTTTCCTGCCCTTCATAACTTTAATCAAGGAACTCTCATGTCACGTATTTGCGCAATCACAGGTAAACGCCCCGTCAAAGGTGGTATCATCATCCGTAAAGGTCTCACCAAAAAAAGCGGTGGTATCGGAACGAGTCTCGTTAAGAACACAAGACGTCGTTTCTGCCCAAACGTTCAACGCATCCGCGTAAAACTTCCGAGTGGTGAAGTGAAGCGTATGTGGGTTTCCGTTAAGGCGATCAAAGCAGGTCTTGTTACAAAGGCATAGTTCGACACAACTTTCTTTAAAAGCCTCGGTCTAACGACCGAGGCTTTTTTGTGCCAGGACCGGAAGATCTTCGCTTAATAGCTTGATTACCTAGATCTCACACTTCTCACTTTCAATCAGTTACTTCAAGCTATGGCATCTTCCATCACACGGCGACACTACCCCATCCCGGATCTAAGCTTCCGAGACTTTTGGGACATTTGCTGCCGCTTCCAAACTGTGCATCCCGAATACCGGAATGTTTATTTTACGGTGGATGGACACGATTCCCTTATCATTCTCGACGAACCTGAAGTCACCAAGGTCCTAAAGAAGCTCGAGGGTAAAGAAAATCGCGTGCGTAAATATTCTGCGCGTTTTCACACCAGCAGCAGCGAGCACAGCGAAGGTTACAGCGTCTCCGAGTTGCAGTACCGTCCCGCCAACGACAAACGAGATCTTCAGGGGCTAAAATTCTACAGCGATTCGGTCAATAAAGCTAGCTACTATCAATTCGAAGAAGAGATCGTCACCAACTATCCCTTCATCGAAAACACCGACATCGAAGTTGAGTTCGGCACGCCTTGCGAAGTACTTGCACTCATTATCGATATTCGAGGCTTCAGCCTCTTTTGCGAAGAGCCCAACATTGAGTCGCCCTATATCTGCGGACTAATGTCTGCCTTCTACCACATGGTGAATCGCGCACTGCAACGCTTCCCACCGGAAATGACTAAATTCCTCGGTGATGGCGTGCTCGCAATTTGGGAGACGACTCCTGCCGACCGTGAGATCGCGGTTAATGTGGCATTGGAAGCCGCGATTAGCTTGCGCAATCAATGGACACAAGTGCAAGACAGCCCACACTTCAGTCACGGCGCTCCCTCCGCACTAGGCGCGGGGATCTGCTTTGGCCTCGCCAGTCACCTTGAAGTGGGCGACGACTACATCGGCCGGCCGATTAACATCGCCAGTCGCCTTTGCAGCGTCTGCCCGGGCGATCGCGTTTATGTCGACCGCTCTGTCCCTAACATCCCGCTGCACCTGAAGAAAGAAGAGCTGGTCACGCACATTAAGCCTTATGGTCGCCATAACGTTTGGGCCTTCATAAACAAAGACGCGTAATAATCATTCAGCACCCAACATTGATCGTTCAATGTTGGGCGTTCGGTGCTCAGCGTTCACCTTCCCCCTGCCATCAAAACCATTCTCCAGACTAGCTACAGCGAAGAACTCCCGATTCATGCACGACGGGAAGAGATCATTAGCGCGATCAAAGACAATCAGGTCGTCGTCATCGTAGGTGAAACGGGCTCAGGCAAAACCACTCAGATCCCGAAATTCCTAATCGACGCCGGCTACGGGCAAAACGGCCTAATCGGCTGCACCCAACCACGCCGCGTCGCCGCCCTCTCCGTCGCTCAACGTATAGCCGAAGAGCTCGACGTCACCTACGGCAACGAAGTCGGCGCCAAAATCCGCTTCACCGACCAGACGCGCCACGATACCGCGATCAAGGTCATGACCGACGGCATCCTGCTCAACGAGATTCAGGACGACCCGATGCTGCACGCCTATGACGCCATCATCATCGATGAAGCCCACGAGCGCAGCCTCAACATCGACTTCATCCTCGGCTGCCTGCGCCAACTATCCGAGCAGCGCAACGACCTGAAGATCGTCATCACCTCGGCCACGATCGACAGCGAGAGCTTTTCCAAAGCCTTCGACGGCGCGCCCATCATCGAAGTCTCGGGCCGTACGTATCCAGTCGACACCTACTACCGCCCCATCGAAGAGATGCTCGAAGATGCCGGCGACCTGACCTTCATCGAAGCCGCCGCCGAGCAGGTCAACGAGATCATCAATCACAACCGCGAAGGCGACATTCTCGTCTTCCTCCCCGGTGAGCGCGACATCAACGAACTCCGCCGCCTACTCGAAGACAGCCGCACCCGTTCCTGTGACATCCTGCCACTCTATGGCCGTATGGCCAATGCCGACCAGCAGCGCATATTCCATCCGCAAGGTCGACGCCGCGTTATCCTCTCCACCAACATTGCCGAAACCTCGCTGACCGTGCCCGGCATCCGCTACGTCGTCGATACGGGCCTCGCCCGCATCAGTCGCTACAGCGCCACCTCCCGCACACTGCGTCTACCAATCGAGCCAATTGCACAATCCAGCGCCAATCAGCGTATGGGTCGTTGCGGCCGCGTGAGCAATGGTGTCTGCTATCGCCTATACTCCGAGCAAGACTTCCTAGGCCGCCCTGAATTTACCACACCGGAAATCCACCGCTCAAATCTGGCATCCGTCATCCTACGCATGCTCGCCTTCCGGCTAGGCGACATCCGCAGCTTCCCCTTCATCGATCCGCCGTCCGACACCGCGATCCTCGG
>JAQXBA010000005.1 GCA_029252625.1 Opitutia bacterium
ACCAATCGCGCTCCGCTGGCATTATTGTTCCCTCCTTCGACTGATAGTCCATTGGCTCTGAGTGGATGGGGTAATACAGATGGCTCGATTCAAAATCGCTATTTCCTAAAGACGCAGGAATTACTTCTGGGGGAGCCGTGGACCTTTGCGGAAGTCGGTATCTTCACCATCACTGATAATTTCAGCACTTTGCGCTTTGACGGGCTGCAGTGGCATTATTAGACACAAGCAATGGGTACTACCACATTAATTTGGGATCAAACCCGCGTCGTACTCTGGCGTGCGGAGCGGCAGGGCTGCGTGAAGTTGGCAGACGGTGTCGCCAGCACTGCCGAAGCAGTGGTGGACTTCCTTGAGTCGCATGCGGACGCTTTATCAATCACTCGATTGCGTATCTACGTCGATTTGCCTGGGCTGGACCATCATCTAGAGCGTATCCCGCAGATCGGGGCGAAGCTGCAAAAGCAATTATTAGAGCAGCGTAGCAAAAAGCATTATGGTAACGAGCCACGAGCGTGGTCCGCGAGCCCGATGCAGCTCGGGGAGCAGACCACGCATGAATTTCATTTTGTGAGTAGTCTACCAGTCGACAGTGTCTTGCCATTGACGCGTTGGGCGCTCGCTGCGGGAGTTTATTTTGAAGGTATTTACAGTTTGCCACAGGCATTGTCGCGCCTATCTGCGGGCGAGCATCATCAGATCGGCGAGCGAATTGAATACACGGCTCTCGGCGGGGCAGGCTATCTGATCGCGCGCAATGCGGCCGGGCGAATGCTCTTTTTTAGCCGTTTGGAAGGGAACGTTTGCGACCGTGCGCAGCTTGAGCAGAATGCGCGTCGCTTAGCTCTGTTTACGGAGCAAGAGTTTGGTGTGGCTCCGCAGCTCAGCGCTGATCTGGAGATGCAAGGCGCGCGAGAAGAAGCTTCGATTGTGGCCGAGCTGTGCCGCTCGAAACTGCAGCCGAGTTTAAATTTGGTGCCAAGTTCGGAGCGGGCGCGGCAGTTGCGCCTGCGGCTGCGTCACCGTGCTTTTGTTGTGGGAATTGCCGCTGTCGGTGCTGCCGCGCTGTTTGTGCTACCTTTGCTTGAGGAAAAACAAAACCTAGAGGTTGAGGTGAGTATGTTAAATACAGGGCTCCAATCACAAACTTTGTTAATCAACCAAGCGCAGCAGACCATAGAGCAGAATAAGGCCTACAGGAATGTCATTGAGTTTAGCCGTGACCGCGAGACGTTCGATAAAGAAGATCCAGTGCCAGTCCCAGTGCTAATAATGATGAAGTCGCTGGCGCAGGCGCTGCCAGATATGGTAGAATTAGACTCTTATAGTTGTGAGATTGATCCAAGTGTGCCTGTTGCGTTGATTGAAATACATGGGCGCCCCTTGAGCCCCGACAGTGATTTAGTTGAAATTATCGATGCCTTCCGATCGGCGGTTAGGATGCAAGGGTGGGAGATCGATTCATTCGAGCGCGAATTTAAGTCGACTAATGGGGGTGCATCGCGATTTGTTCAACGAGGTGGGCTGCGCAAATTTATTGTCAGTTTTAAACTAAAAGCGAATACCAAGTGGAGGTCTTTATAAGTCATGCGTAGGCGCCTATTTAAGTTTCTGAATTTCCTGTCATCTTACCCTGTATTGATCCTTCTAAGTCTACTGGTGGGTGGAATTTTTTACTTGGGGGCGGGCACTCGATCGATCGAGTTTCGATGGCAGAGCTTGCTGAGCCGCAGTATTGAACTCAAGCAGGAGCAACAGCAGTTAGATTCGGAGCTTCAGGGATTGCGCCAATCCGATGCGTACAAACGAGCTCAAATTTTTCAGCGACAATTTATGACAGTCGATGCTGTCGATACAAAAAACTTTCGGCGTGAATTTCTGCCTGTCTTTGAATCCCAAGGCTGGCAGCTGCGATCGGTCCAAGCGGGCGAAGTTTTGAGTGATCCCAGAACCGAAGAGAAACCGGGCACGGCCTATTTTGGTGCTGTGGAGGTGGCGGTAGTCGCGACTGCAGCAATCGTTGATCCGATCAGTGATACTGCTTTTTTGCCGTTTCATTCCATCGACCGAATCGCGGATTACTTATGGCGTAAACCGCCGACCAAAGAAATTAAAAGCCTGCGCATCGAGCGTTCCGCCAGCGATTATAAACTGAGTGTCGTGTTTTTATACCCACTGGCGCATGATCACATTCTACCCAGTGAGCCTACAGAATAATGCGTAAACTATTAAATGAGCCGCGAGTGGTCGTTCCTCTTGCTCTGCTGACATTGCTGTGGGTGCTGGTAAGCTACGGTGTGATCAGTCCGATGAAACTAGATTTTTTTAAGTCGGAGCGCAGTGCGAGCAAGCAATTCTTCGTCAAGCGCAACACTGCCGCAGCCAGTGCGGCTGACCGTGCGGTCGAGAGTTTAATTAAAGGCCAGTGGTTGCCTCGTCGTTGGCAATCCTATAGCGCGCTTCAGGGTGAGCCATTTGTTGCGAATCATGTCTTCAAAGAAGTCGAAGAATTAGCGCCTATTGTTAACACAGGAGCGGAGCCGGAGAGTCTACCGACGCCGAAGACTGCAGAAGAGCTGTCGATTTATATTGTTGAAAATTTAGGGTTGGATGAAGCGGGCTTTTTCGTCCGGCTGGGGAGTCGGAAGATCCGAGCCGGTGAGATGCTTGGTAGCCAGTTGATTTCGCAGATTTCGGTGCCAGGACCTCGTGTGGTCACCGCTGATAGCATTCAGCTCTTTATTTCGCAGTTGCGCTTGGAGGCGACGTCGACTCAGTCGAGTCCGAAGTCGGCTCAAATTAGTGATTCTTATTATTTGGAAGGCGACCTAGTCTCTAGGTCCCCAGTGTTGGCTCTGTATCGTGTGTTTGCCGAGGATGTAGAGTTGATCGACCGAGAAGGTCGGGTCTGGCCGATCCGTTTGCTAGACTAACCAAGTGCACAGTCAATCGGTGAGCTGATGTTAACCATACATGCGATAACTGCTATTTTGCTTGAGAGGCTGGTTCTCTGTGCGGGCGCTCAGGGCTTCTTGACAAATAGACCCAAGCTCGCCGCATAGCCATGCAGCAGGGTGCGGTTATTGCTGGTGGCGAATTCACCGTTGCAAAACAGCCCGACGATGGGCAGTTCGGAAAAAGTATCGTGGATGATGGCGACGTCGTGGTCGGGCACACCGTACAGAGATGTGCCTCGGCCAATGCAGTCGCACAAGCAACTGCCGTAAATGGATCGCCCCGCGAGTTCTGCAGCCTTCTCTTTGAGGTGCATCTCGAAGTCGCTGGAGGCGGAGTGAGCATCACGGATTTGGAATTGTAAGTTTTGGCCGACCCTGAGTGGGGTGGCGATGGCGACGGCGCCGGTCTTGGGATCGATGGCCGCTAAGTTGCGGACGAGGAAATCGCCAATATTGAAGCTCGATTGATACTCATCCAACACCAGACCGATGAAAATATTGCCGCGCGCCTTTTGCTGTTCTTTCTGCGGCATGCCTTCGAGCGTGTCGCGTAGCACCTCGAGGATCGGGCGGTTGCCGATTTGGTGAATGACGTTGTCTTCAGCTTGCGTGATTGTCCACGGCGAGCCGACGGGGCGGCAACCTTGCGAGATCAGCGGTTCGATGGTCACCGCGCCCTCTAGTCCCAGTGCAACTGCGCCGTCCGTGTGTACTACGCCGTTTAGGTAGAGCGCGGATTCGTTTGCATCCGAGGTAGCACAAGCAAATCCACCGATCGTGGTGCGATGTTCGGTGGCGTGGTCCCAGTCGGGCAGCCAGGCCTCGTTGCCGATGCTTTCGGAGGAGGCAAATAGGGTCCATGCATTGACGTTTTCAGGATATGGGCCCAGCGCGCTACGAATTTGTGCGGCTCGATCCGCGGGCTCAAAGATTTCCAGTGGCAGATGAATCGCGCGCGCTTGGGTGCCGGGTAGGTGGTAGAGCGCGATGCAACAGCCCGCTTCGTTTTCGATCTCTTGGTTCCCCGCGATCAGACCGCTAGCCGAGCAGCCGATCATGGTCGGCACGTGTGCATAGATCTGCACAATTTCCATGATTTCCCTGGCGCGGCGACTGCATCCTGTGGTGGTGAACAGTTGCCCGAAGGTCACGGGCCCGGCGAGGGCCTCCTTTTGAGATTTTGCCCAGTTTTCAATCTCCACCTCGTTAAAAGGTAGTGTAAAGTATTTCACGACGCTGTGACCTGAGAGAACTGACATAAGGGAATGCGCACGGCATAAGCAGTGATTTTTTTAATATAGCCAGGCTTGGCCTGTGTGACGATGAAATTTTTTGCAGCACGAAAGTGTGCAAATGGAAGCACTGTAAGGGAGTCTCGCCATTTAGAGCTGCAGAGTGAATGTGTTGCAGGTGCACCACACCGAACCTTGGCAAGTATGTCTGCATTCAGGCCGAAGTAGATTGCCTCTGGGGTGCAGCGAACGGCGGTTCCCATCTGCTGTGTACTAGTCTGCAAGGACTTTTGATAAGAGATTGATTTGTCCGGCCGAATCGCGCTTAATAGTCTTTTATTGTATGACTATAGCGAAGCAACCGGAAGAGCGCATTAAGATATTGTTGTTCGAAAATAATTTAGCGGATGCGGATCTCGTCGGGGAGTGCTTAGAGCGGTCTAATCTAAGTTTTGAGATACTCGCGGCAAAGTCCCTAGCCGATGGGATGCAGGCCTTGCAGGCGCAGACATTCGATCTCATTCTGCTCGACCTTTCGTTGCCAGATAGTGATGGTATCGCAAGCTTACTGGCGGTGCTTGGTATCACTCGGGATGAGGTGATCATTGTGCTGGCTGGCCCGGATGATGAAGAGTTGTCACTCAAGGCCCTACAGGAAGGTGCGCAGGATTATTTGTGTAAGGATCGCTTGAGTGCTGAGGCGCTGCGTCGTTCGATCCGCTCTGCGATGGCACGAGCCAATCGCTTGAACCGATTGGAAGCGCAGACTCGAGAGGTACAGCACAATGCTGGGCTGCTACGGCGAATATTTGATGTGAATTCGGATGCCATGTTGATTTTGACTCAGGAGTACGAGATAAAGTACTTAAATCCTGCCGCGGCTCAGCTCTTGGA
The DNA here is from genome assembly GCA_029252625.1 of Opitutia bacterium. Taxonomy (GTDB): domain Bacteria; phylum Verrucomicrobiota; class Verrucomicrobiia; order Opitutales; family Coraliomargaritaceae; genus Lentimonas. The sequence goes on from JAQXBA010000005.1 coordinate 5,084, forward strand.
GGCGGATTCGGAGTCACTGCGGGGAGAAATATTTCCGTTTGAAATCGAGCGAGGTAAGCGGCTTGAGCTGGAGATCGCAGGGCCTGATGAGAGCACACGCTTGATCGAGCTCAACGCTTTGGATTTAGCTTGGGAGAATGACAGTGTGCTGTTGGTGATTTTGCGTGACGTAACCTTACACCGTAGTGCGGAGTTGGATTTGCAACAAGAGATGGAGCGCCTCGCGGTGACCTTGGACTCGATCGCAGACGCTGTGATTGCAGTGAAGCCGAATAGTGAGATCGAGCGCATGAACCAAGCAGCCGTGAAGCTGATTGGCATGAGTCTGGAGAGTGCGCGTTCTCAGCGTTTGGGCGATGTGCTGAAGTTGCGACATCCGCTCACAGGCAAGTTAATCACAGATCCCGTCAGTGTGTTTATTGCCGAAGAGATCACGCCGGAGCTGGGTATTTCTTTAGAGACAGACGACGGCGCCGAAATTTTGGTCAGCGTGGAGATGCGTTGCATACTCGAGGGCGATTCTAGCCATCATGGCTGCGTCTTTGTGCTGCGCGATATGACGTCGCACAAGAACGCAGAGAAAGAACTCTTTAGGACGGAGAAACTGCAATCGATTAGTTTATTAGCCGGAGGTATTGCGCATGACTTGAATAATATTCTGACTGCTGTGGTGGGGAATATTTCGATGGTGCGCATGGAGATGGATGAGGCGGATGTTAGTTCGAAGAAGCTACTTTTAGCCGAGAAGGCGGCACTACAGGCGACTTCTTTGACTCAGCAATTGCTTAGCTTTTCGAAAGGCGGCACGCCGCTGCTGGAGTCCACCACCATCGATCAATTGGTGGAGGATAGTGCGCAGTTAATTCTTCGTGGTTCGAATGTAAAATGCGAAGTGCATAAGGATGATCATTTATGGTCGGTGGATGCCGATAAGGGGCAGATCAGTCAGGTCGTTAATAACCTGATCATCAATGCTGACCAAGCAATGCCTGAGGGCGGCATCATTAGGTTAGATTTAACTTGTGAGCGTGTCAGCAGTGGAGAAATTCCTTCGCTGGCGCCGGGCGATTACGTCTGCATCGCCGTGCAGGATCATGGGGGCGGCATCACGCCAGATAATTTGCAGCGCATCTTCGATCCGTATTTTACCACGAAGCAGAATGGCAATGGCTTAGGCTTGGCCTCGTCCTATTCAATTATGAAGAGCCATCATGGCCTCATGACTGTAGAATCGGTCGTAGCCGCGGGCTCCACATTTAAGGTCTATCTGCCGAAAACAGCAAAAGTTGCCGCGTCGACGCCAGCCGCGACGCTGGAGGATAATACGATCTACCCGGGCCATGGCCGTATCCTGGTCATGGATGACATGGAGGCGATGATGATGGTGGCGGGCGAGATTTTACAAGTACTTGGCTATGAGGTAGAGCTCTCGACCAATGGCGACGAAGCCGTCGAAGCATATAAAAAAGCCAAAGAGGCGGGTAGGCCATTCGATGCGGTGGTGTTTGATTTAACCGTGCCTGGCGGGATGGGCGGCGAAGAAGCGTGTCGGATCTTATCCGAGTATGACCCTGGACTGATCGCAGTGGCATCGAGTGGCTACAGCACTTCGAATGTGATGTCTGAGTATGAAGCAGCCGGATTTAAAGCCGTCGTGCCGAAGCCATATCGAATCAAGGATATGAGTGCTGCCTTGCATCGCATCCTGAAATAGCGCGCTGCGGGACTGCTGAGGCAGTCGTAGCCGCGTCGTGCCGCTTTGGCGTCGATCGAGTCGTGCGCATTTAATTGCTCGATCATGCTGTAGCGAAGCACACTATGGTTAGGTGTTGGGGCCTTTTCATCTAAGGATCAGTTGTGATTCATTCTTGCAGGACTAATCTGGCTATTCTTTAGTGAACTCATGAGAAGCTTTTTCGGATTCAAACTCGTTACTTTCTGCTGATAGAAATGCCCTCCCGCAAATTAGATACTAGCACGCAGTTGGATGCCGAAATGCGTCGCTCATTATTACGTGTTCTGTGGCGAAGTCGGTTGGGCGATTTACGAGAGCAAAGCTTGATACGTCAGGGTAAGGGGTGGTTTCATATTTCCGGCATGGGCCATGAGGCGCTCGCGGGCATCGCAATCCATCTCGAAGCAGATGATTACGCGTTTCCATATTATCGCGATCGAGCTTTCTGTACTCAACGTGGCCTCCGCGATTTCGATCTAGCGCTGGCGTTTTATGCGAAGCGCGATTCTTCCAGTGGCGGGCGTCAATTGACCGGACACTTCAGTGACCGTGCATTAAATATTTGGAGTCACCCTTCGCCGGTTGGCGTGCATTTATTGCCTGCCTGTGGCGCGGCATGGGGCATGCAATTGGATGGCAAAGCAAATGTTGTGTATGCCTCGCTGGGGGAAGCGGCAGCGCGGCAGGGGGATTTTTATGAGGCGGTCTGTTTTGCGAAAGAGCGGCAGTTGCCGATGGTTTTTGTGGTTCAGGATAACCGTATTGCGATCAGTACATCGACTTCGCACACCAATCCCATAGCGCTGGGCGTATTGGATCGGAGCGAGTGGATACGAGTTGATGGCAGCGATGTCGAAGCAGTGGCAGAGGCGGGACGCATTGCCGTGCAACAGGCGCGTGCGGGGCAAGGGCCTGCGTTTATCTGGTGCGATGTCGAACGTTTCTCGAATCACTCCAGTGCCGATGATCAGCGGATGTATCGTGCTGCGGATGAGCTGGAAGCCATGCAACAGCGTGACCCGATCAAACTATTTCAGCGTCAACTGATCGCGGATGGGCTTCTTACCGAGCTTGAGGCGAGTGAGCAGGAGGAGGCGCTGCGCAAAGAGGTCCGTGCCGCCTATCGTAAGGCGAGTACTCAAGCAGATCCACTAGGCGAAGAGTGCCGACTGCATTTGACTGGTGCTGTGACTCCTGCGCCGTTAGCGAAGATCAAGCTCAAGAAGTCCTGCCGAATGCTCGATGCAGTGAATCGCACCTTTCATGCGGCATTGGATCAATTGCCAGATGTGGTATTTTTTGGTCAAGACATCGCTGATCCGAAAGGTGGCGTGTTTAACCTGACCAAAGGCCTTTCAAGCAAAGACCCCGAGCGTGCAGTCAATTCGCCGTTGGCAGAGTCTACCATCATGGGGGTTGCTGTCGGCTTGGCCTCTTACGGCAAGCGGCCGTGTTTCGAGATCCAATTCGTTGATTTCATTTATCCCGGTTGGAACCAGCTGGTGTCGAATATGGCGACGCTGCGCTGGCGTAGTTTCGGTCAATGGCAATGCCCGTTGGTGATCTATGCGCCTTGCGGGGGGTATTTGCCTGGTGGCGCCTTATGGCATAGTCAAGCAGGGGAGGCGTCTTTCGCGCGCGTTCCAGGCATTCGGGTGGTCGTGCCATCCACGCCTGGCGATGCCGCTGGCTTGTTCTGGACAGCGCTGCACGGCGCAGACCCCACCATTATTCTCCTGCCCAAACACCTCATGTGGGCCGAACTGCCTGCGCCGACTGCGGTCGAGGCGATTCCGCTCGGCCAAGCGCGGTTAGTACGATCCGGTAGCCTGCTGACATTAGTGACTTGGGGGAATTGCATTGAGCTCGTCGAACAGACCTTGGAGTCGATGGGCTCGGAGCTCGATATCGAGTTGATCGATCTGCGCTCGATTGCGCCTTGGGATAAAGAGGCAGTCGCCACATCGCTCGGTAAGACTGGGCGACTGTTGATCGTGCAGGAAGATAACATCAGCGCCAGCGTTGGCCAAATGATCGTCGCAGAGATGTGTGGCGATCGCGACCTGCTGCAGGGCTTAAAAACGCCTCCGATCATCGTCTCCAAAGACGACGTGCATGTCGGCTTTAACCCGATTTATGAGTTTGCGGCACTGCCAGACCAAGCGCGTATCACTGCAGCACTAGAACGTTTGCTGTCGACGACGCTGGAAGCCTCGCTTCAACTCGACGCGGCACCTAGCCCTATTCAAGACTCTATGATTGCAGAATCGAACCAAGCTCCACGTGCGACTAAAATGATTACCGTACCGATCCTCGGTGAGGGCATACGAGTCGCACGTGTCATTTCGATATTGAAGCATGCGGGAGATGAGGTGAAGGCCGATGATCCGCTTTGCGAAGTGGAAACAGATAAGGCAGTTTTTCCGATTGAGTGCGATGAAGATGGCGTACTCGGCGAGTGGCAAATCGCTGAAGAAGATGAAGTGGCAGTCGGGCAGGAGCTAGTCGCACTGACTCTGTCGGGCGCAGTCGCTGAGGCAACTAACGCGAAACGGGCCGCCGCCGCTGAGCCAGTCGCTTCTGGTACGCTTAAGAAAACTGCGGGTCTTTCGCTCGAAGCGATCAAGTCTTTACAGGGCATTATCCCCGCGACGATCGAGATGAACTGTCGCTGGGAGAACGTTAGCGCTGCACGATTGCGTAGTAAGCAAACCAGCGGGGGCACGCTTTCGACGGCGACCATGACGGCATGGGCAGTCGCCGAGGCAATGCGTAAGCATGAACGCTTCGCGTCAGTCGTCCGTGCTGAAGAGCTGGTCTATGATCCGGATCGTTTTGACTTAGGCATGGCAGTGGCACTTCCTGGGGATGTGCTTGGAACTGCAGTCGTTAAGCAAGTAAACCTCATGCAGTGGCCAGAGTTTTCGACTGTATTCAATAATTCAATACGTCGCACGCGGCATGGTGAGGTCGATTCAAAAAATCGCGTATCGTTGTCGATTTCAAGTATGGGTGCTTACAATGTACGTTCTGCGATCCCGATTGTAGTGCCACCCTCGGTTGCGACGATTTTTATCGGTGCGCCTTATACGTTGCCCGATCCATCTTCAAAAGATGGAGCTACGATTCAGGTCGCCTCTCTAGTGCTGACCTTTGACCATCGTTGGATCAACGGGGTCGGCGCGGCGGCATTTTTATCCGATGTGCGCAAAGGCATCGAGCGCTTCGATCTGGTCTAGGCCAAGTGTGCCCAAACACCTCGCATCTTTGAGTCTGATTATGATTAAGGGAATTACCGAACGCGCTGCGGTTTTTTCGGTTTCGATTTAATCGGTCCTGACGGCTGGCAGTGGGGATAGTTTATCTTTTTATCTGCGTATTTTGCGAAACGAGCGCCTGAGCCAATAATTATAAAGTCACTCAACAAATCCGAATTTTCTGTGCGGTTCTTTTTTGCCTTCTGGGCCTGATGGCGCTTTTTTTGGATGGCTAATTCCAAATTCCTCGTGTTGAGGAGGCTTAATTTTTTATAATGCGTCTACACAACTTATTCTTATCACTTTGTATGTGTGCTGTGGTGGCGACACTTTCGGCGCAGTCGAGTCGACCAGGAGCATGGCGGGTGGACTATTTGCCCGGCTCGAGTCGCTTGTCATTGGAGTCGCTGCGTACGCTAGTCGTGCCCGCTCAGGCTGGCGCTTCGTTGTCGGCAGCAGTGGAAGATTTGCGTCACGTATTTGAGCGGCGTACGGGCGTCGCACTGCAGGTCCTGGCGGCTGGAGCGAATCGCCCGAAGTACGCGATTTACCTTGGCGATTCCGGCGGTAGCCGTAGCCAGCTGCAGAATGATGCATTTATGATTCACCGCCAAGGCACTCGGGTGTTTGTTGCGGGTGATGGTGAGCGCGGGGTGTTGAATGGAGTGTATGCGCTGTGCGCGGAGCTTCTCGGCGCTCGCTGGTATTGGTCAGGTGACTTAGGCTTAGAGTTGATTGGTGAGCCGCGCGACAAATTTCCAGAAGGTCGCTGGCACGAAGAGCCCGCGTACGTAATGCGCACGTTCCATCCGATAAATAGCGAATTCGGGCGACGCAATCGACTCGTGCGGCGTTTTCAGTTTAATCATGCCTTGGCGAAGGTGTTTACGCCTGCACTCTATGAGGCAGAGCCAGAGATCTTCTCCGAAGTGTATGGGCGCCGACGCAAGCCGAAGGGCAGCGGCGGCTACGATCCACAGCCTGACTTTACCGAGCCGCGCGCAGTTGAGATTGCCGCCAACGCGGCACTGGCGGCATTTGAGCAGAATCCCGAGGCGCAGAGTTTTTCACTCTCGATCAATGATAATGTATTGTTTGACGACTCTGAGGCGACACGTCGGGTGATTGAACCTGTGGAGTATTTCCGCGGGCGTCCGAATTACACGGATTTGGTGTTTGCTTTCATGAATCAAGTTGCGGCGCGGGTATTTGAAGAGGGCGGCGCATGGACGACGCCTGCGGGGGAGCCACGCTATTTAACGGCTTTGGCATATTACTGGACGGAACAGTCGCCATCGTTTCCGCTCCATCCCAGGGTGATGCCGGTGCTTACCTCGGATCGGGCGCAGTGGCATGATCCTGAGTATCGGGCGCAGGATAAGGCCTTGATTCGACGCTGGGCAGATTCGGGTGCGGAACGGATCGCGACTTGGGATTATTATTTCGGCGCACCGTATGGGTATCCTCGGCAGTTCAATCAGTGGATTATAGAGAGCCTAAAATATATGAGTGCCAACGGCGTCTCCGTATTCTTCTCTCAATTGCCTTCGTCGTGGGGTTTGGATGGGTGTAAGGCGTGGTTAGCGGCGCAGTTACTGTGGGACCCGGATCAAGATGCCGCCGCGCTGCTAGATGAATATTATACGCACTTTTTCGGTGCGGCTGCGGTGCCACTGCGAGCGTTCTACGAGCAAGCCGAGGCGCATCGCAATGCCAACGAGGGCAAGGCGGAATGGATCAAGTTTTATGAAGACGAATTTGGTATCGAGTTGTTTGACTCCGCGCGACTCAATGAGCTGCGCGCGTTGATCGAGTCGGGCAAAGCGTTGCTGGCCGACGACCCACGTCGCTTGGCGCGGATCGAGGTGGTGTCGGAGGCGTTTCGCTTGACCGAGTTATTTGCACAGTATCATGCGACCCGATCGCGTTTGGTTGCGAATGGCTTGGATGTTTTGTCCGAGCGACGTGAGGGCCAAGCAAGTGCGTTAGCGAAACAAGTGAGCGATTTTATCGCTGCGCGCGCAGCGTTTGATGCGTTTAGCCAAGAGTTACTGAAAGATCCCATACATGCTCGACTGAAGTCGTTTACGAAATATTCAAAGTTAGATCCAGTTGCATTTGCTTTGGCTGCGATGGCGCAGGCTGAAGTGGAGATTCCGGTAGACGATTATCTGGACTATGCGGCGGTCGCAGAGGTTGCGCAGCAATGGGGAGCGGATGCCGAAATGTTTCACTCTAAGCTGTCGAATGTCGATTTGCAGCACGAGGCGATCGCGCTGATGGCGCGCAACTTTCTTGGGCCAGATTTGCCAAAGGTATCTGGCTGGCATTTTGATTTTCGCCCTGCCGAGCACTTAGCGGTTGGAACTGTTAGTGCGGGACAGGGGATTCGCGTTACGGGTGCAGATGTGTTTTCGATCTTTCGAGATATTCCAGTAATCTCTGGGCAGCGCTACTTGTTGGATGCCAGCATGGCCTATCAGACGAGTCCGGACAATCGTTCGCAAGTGAAGTTATCGTGGACGGATCAAAATGGAGATGCACTGGGGCGAGAGACGCTGTTCCGCTGCCCAACGGGGAGTTCGGCGGGGCTGCGACGTGTGGTATTACCAATCCGCGCACCAGAACACGCGTATACGCTGCGGCTGCGTTTTTTCATCTCGCGACAATACGAGGGAGACTTTTTAGATCTTCACCGTGTGGATTTCGGTTTAATCGCGAAGTGATCGAATCGGGCTGTTAAGTTTTGCGCGCAACCCAGAGGATTGGTGGCACGCGGCTACCTGTGACGATAGGCTCGTGGCTTTCCACTGTCCAGCCACGCTCCTCGACTGTCTGCATCCAGTTCGCAACTTGAGTGGCTTCAGTTTGGCCACCGTCGTGTCCGCGGTAGGCGACGACGAGTAGTAGTCCGTCTGACTTGAGCAATTCACCGGCTGCGCGCAGTGCGCCCAGAGTGGATTCAGGTTCGGTCTGGATGCTTTTGTCGCTGCCAGGGAGGTAGCCTAGGTTAAAAGTGATCGCGCTAATTGTCTGCGCGTATGTCGAGCAAAGCGATGCGAGCGCTTGCGCATGGTCAGCCACCATTAGCTCGGCTTGAGCGAGGCAACCGGCCGCTTTAAGCCGTGTGCGGGTGGCATCGATCGCGGAGGTCTGAATGTCGATGGCGATGACGTGGCCTGCGGTGCCGACCAGTGTGGCCATCACTGTGCTATCGTAGCCGTTACCAGCGGTGGCATCGAGCACATGGTCGCCTGGCTTGAGTTGTTGGCTGAGGTGATCGTGAACTAGATCAGTGAGTTGCATCGGTATGAGGAGCTTGAGTGCTGGTGTCGAGGAAGCGTGCAATGTCGATTTCAGGATCGAGCGCTTCGCCCCCAAGTAGGTGGGCTAAGAATTGACGAATCAATTCTGGGGCGAGTGAGGCGCCTTTGGAGCCAAGCCCATTAAAAATATGCAGTCCCGCTTCGGTCGGATGGTCGCCGATGAAGGGGCGGATGTCTTTGGTGGACGGGCGTAGGCCGGCGTAGTGCTGCTTGACTGTGAGCGCGTGTTGTGGGGCTATGAAGGAGCGGGCGGCATCAAGCAGTTCGCGCGCGCCGGCCTCGGTCGGTTCGGGCGAGGCGTCGTCGCTGTCATAGGTCGCACCGAGGCGAAAGGTATGATCGCCGTAAGGCAGCAGCCACTTACGATGGTGGTAGATCGCCCGCGGCAGATCGAGTGTGGGGCACTCGAGTATCAGGGTTTCGCCTTTAGCGGGGGTGAGCGGTAGCCAATTGAACCATGGATTGGACTGCATGCCGACGCCTTCGGTAAAGATAATGTGATTCGCCTGGAGGCCGTGATAGCGCCATTGTAAGTCATCTCGGGTTAATTCGGCGTGGCTAAAAGTCTCGTCGCGGAAGATACCTGCTTGGCTGAAATGCTTACGCAGAGTTTGCAGGAGTCGTGGCAACTGAACGTAGGCGGCTTGTTTAATGTGAAAGCTGCCATGTGTGTCTTCGAATGAATCGGGGCCGTCGCCCGCGGGAACGGGGTCGCCAAGCACATTGGCGTAGCGTGGATTGCGCATGCGCCTGCCCATGCGTTTAACGTCGGTACTATTTCGGCAATAGCGGATGAGGGGAACCGAGTGGTACAGTTCGACCTCGAACTGTTGCTCCAGCTCGCGATAAGTGGCAGCGGCATGTGAGATCAGTCGATCGAAGCCCCAGCTCTTTGTCATCCAGCGGCCAGTGACGGGATTGATGATACCGCCGGCGACTTGCGAGGCGTTCGGCAGCGTGGTGCTGCCGATGAGTGTCACGTGTTGCCCAGCTTGCTCCAATCGCCATGCAAGCAGGCAACCCGCGAGACCCGCGCCGACCACAATATGTTTTTGGATCCTCATGATTGACCTCTTACAAAGCGTGTATTCTGAAAATCTGGAAAGCTAAAAAGCAGCGCTGTGCTATTTCTATCTGATTTCTTGCTAACAATGCCCAATTCGCTACTAATTGAAGAGTGAATATTTTTCATGCTATCCGTGCGTTTCGTTGGGGGATAAGGCTGCGTCGTTTGCCGGAGGAGAGCACGCGGGCGCAGCGGGGTACCTTCGGTGAAGATCTCGCGGCGGATCATTGTCGACGCGTGCTGGGTTATCGTGAAATCGTCCGGAACTGGCGCTATAAGCGGGATGAGATCGATCTTATCTGTCAGGATGGTGAGGTTTTGGTTTTTGTTGAAGTGCGTGCGCGCTCGGAAGCGGCCTTAGTTTCTGGATTTTATTCGGTGGCCCGGCATAAAAAGGAAGTTTTGAGACGCGGTTGTGGAAGTTATTTAAAGCAGTTGAAGAAACCCCCAAAGCACTTCCGCTTTGACATTATAGACGTCTCGATTTGCAAAGGAGGGCGTGGAGAGTTGCGTCATTACCCAAATGTGCCTCTTTTCCATAAACATTTTTCAGTCCAACGCCAATAGCCATGACGAACGAAACAGACGAATCTAGACACCCTTTTCTAAAAGGCTTGAGTAAGCATCGAGGCGCACCGCCCACAGTCGTGGTTATTTTTGGTGCCTCCGGCGACTTGACTGCGCGTAAGCTGGTGCCTGCTATTTTTAATCTCGGGGTAGATAATTTGCTGCCTGGGGAGTTTCACTTGATAGGTTTCGGACGTAAGCCAATGGAGGATGAACAGTTCCGTGAAATTATGGATGAGGCGATTGGTGAGCATTCGCGCCGACCTCTTAATCATGAGATATGGGAGCGTGTGCGCCAGAATATGACGTATCATGCGGGTGGATACGACGAGGGCGCCGCGTTTGCTTCGCTTGCGAAAAAGATCGATGAGATCGAGGCTGAGCTTGGCCGTGATGTCCAGCGACTGTTTTATATTTCGACGCCACCGAGCGTGTTCCAGCCGATTGTTGAGAACCTTGGCAGCAGTGGCATGGCGCAAGCACATGTGCATACGAAGCTGGCTTCGAAGGTGATCATTGAGAAACCTTTCGGTCGCGACTTGGCTTCGGCGCGGGCGTTAAATGCCACCCTTAATAGTGTGTTTGAAGAGCCGCAGATCTATCGGATTGACCACTATCTGGGCAAGGAGACGGTACAGGATCTGTTAGTACAGCGTTTTGCGAATTCGATTTTTGAACCGATGTGGAACCGTGGGCATGTCGATTGCGTGCAGATTACAGTCGCGGAGAATCTAGGTGTCGGCACGCGTGGTGGTTATTACGATACTAGTGGTGCGCTGCGCGATATGATTCAGAACCATACGATGCAACTGGTTGCACTGACGGCGATGGAGCCACCAGTCTCACTCGATCCAGAGTCGATTCGCGATGAGAAGGTTAAAGTGTTGAAGGCAATCCAACCGCTGGAGCTGAAGGAAGATGGCGGCGATGTCGTTCGCGGCCGCTACACGGAAGGTGTGGTCAATGGTGAGCCGGTTGAGAGCTACATGGATGCACAGGGTATTCCGGCAGATTCATCCACCGAGACTTACGCGGCCTTACGCTTGTCGATTAACAATTGGCGCTGGCAGGGTGTGCCGTTTTATATTCGTTCGGGTAAACGGATGGCGCGGCGTGCCAGCGAAATTGCGATTCAGTTCAAACGTCCTCCGGGCATTCTCTTTTCGGAGGGTAAAAAGTTCGACGTGGCGCAAAATACAATGGTGATTCGTATCCAACCAGACGAAGGTGTGACATTGATCATGAATTCGAAGGTTCCTGGTCTGGAAACGCGCACGCAGCCAGTGAAGATGCACTTCCGTTATGCGACGACTTTTGGTTCCAACACTCCTGAAGCGTATGAGCGTTTGATTCTCGATGCAATGATCGGCGATAGCACACTCTTTATTCGTGGCGATGAGACGGAGGCTTCTTGGAATTTGGTGACGCCTATTTTAGAGCACTGGGAAAAGTGCGGTCAAAGTGGGCTAGCAGAGTATGCGTCCGGTTCATGGGGCCCGGTCGAGAGCGAACGCTTGCTTCAAGAAAAAGGCCATCAATGGCGCCGCTCAGGTTCGTAGCCATTCAAATAAGAACTGACTTTCAGTGTTCAAAAACATTTCATTATGGCCGATTTAATTAATGCCCTTCCAGGTGTCGAACTTCCTGTTCGCGAGGTGACCACTCGGCTCGCTTCAATGTGGGACTCGGAGCTTGGTACTACGCATCTGGAGTCGCGCGCCTCACAGATGAATGTGGTGCTGCACTTCGGCCTAGAAGTAAGTGCAGAAGAGGCCCGAGAGCGCTTCGATGCACTGATTCGTTTCGCACAGCGCTACCCGAGTCGAATTATTGTGCTATGCCCGACACGTGCGGATCTAGAGGGTGGGATGGAGAGTAAGCTCTTCAGCCAATGTTATATTGGTGATTCGCACCGCGAGATGTGCTGCTGCGAAGCCTTGATGCTGCGTTATAAGCCGGAGGATTTCGGCTATTTGGCCAATCAAGTGTCGATCTGGTTGGAAGGCGATTTGCCGACCTATCACTGGTTTAGCGGGGTCCCAGCGAAGCGGATTGAGACTTATTTTGATAATTTGCTACTTGGCGTGCGTCGTTGTGTTTACGACAGCTCAGTCGAGTTGGAAGATTTATCGAAGCTGAATTGGCCAGATCCGAGCCGCGTGGGTGATTTGGCCAAGGCGCGCTTGCTGCCAGCTCGGCAGGCGATCGGCCAGTTTATGAGTGGCTATTCGGTCGAGTGCCTGTGCGATGGCTTGCAGACGGTTCGTGTACGACACTGCGCATCGATGCCTGGGGAAGGACGTGGGCTGCTGGAATGGGTGCAGTCGTGTTTGTCAGACTGTGAAGGTAGCAAGTCGCGCGTATCGGTCGGCGCGGAATTCTCGCTGATCGAATTAGAGTCGTCAGACTTGTGTGTGTTGGAGCTCGAATTTGTGTACAACGACGAACGATACTTGAAATGCCGCAAGTTCAAGGACGGCTCACGCGGAGAAATCCATGCCTTGCTAGGCAAAGGTGAGGTCGAGATCTACACGCGAGTGAAGCCAATGGCGACCGAGCAAGCACTGGCCGAAGCCTTTTTCTTTTAAGCCGACGATTCGTAGTGCGCCTCAGTGCGGCTTATTTGTCGAGCTCATCGAGGGCTGCGAGCACATCGTCAGCCTGATTCGCGGTCGAAGCTTTCAAGTCGAGCCATACTAGTTTGCCGTCTTTAAAGATATAGGCCTGACGACTCCAACGGCTCTTATCAAATGCAGTACTCACTACTTTGTCGGTATCGGCAATGAGCGTGAAAGGAAGCTGATGTTTATTGCGAAACGCCGCTTGTGTCTTGGCGGTATCAGCTGAAACGCCAAAGATGGTCACGCCACGTCGTTGTAGCACTTCCCAGGAGTCACGAAGGCTGCAGGCTTGCTTGGTACATCCGGGAGTCATTGCCTTCGGGTAAAAAAAGACTACGCTGGTGCCAGTGTTGAACACGGCACCCAGATCGATTGTGTTACCAGTATGATCAGTGGCGGAAATTTGTGGTGCGTCACTGCCGACCGTTAGTCCAGCGGTGAGTATGTTGGCGAATAAGGAAAAAATCATTAGCGGAATAAAAGTAAGTTTCATATATTGTAATCGAGTTGTGGCCTCAGACCTTACAGCTGAATGATAAAAACCTCCGATTAAGACTTGCTGTGCTCTACCGACCCCGCGTGGAAAAGCGTTTCACGTCGGCCAGCTTCTTAGTGGTGCGCTCCAAGCAACTGGCAAGTGTCTTAAAAATTTTGATCGCGATCTCGGGACATTCGCAGATCACGTTTTCCATGTCACCGTCGTCATATTTTATGACGGTGATCGTAGCGCGGGCTTTGACGGAGCAAGTGCGGGGCTTACCTAGGATATCGCCAAACTCGCCAAAAACAGTGCCAGAATACATCAGGACGTTGAGCATAATATCGTCTTTATGGACTTCGACGGGACCTTTTTCTAAGACATAAAACCCCGTGCTCACAGAGCCTTGTTTGATAATACTTGTACCTGAACGATCTTCCTCAGTTTGTTGCACAGTTTTATCAAATCGATTGTAATCGTTAAGCAACCTCTCCCCAACATAAGCACAGTGCCGATGCGCACGAATGGTCAGGTTGTCATTGCCTGGACACCCTCCAATACCGGTATTTATGCCGCGTCTTTTAGCTGGTCCGGTCCGTCTTCTTTGGGGGTAGTGTCGATCAGTTCGACTTTCGCGCTGTTAATCGCGCTCTGAATTTCTTTGAGTTTTGTGTCGCTCAGGCCGCTCGGCTTCTCTTCGCTGTTTGCGATCAACTCATAGCGTTTGGCAGTTGCATCGCCACGCACGGACAGTGCGAAGGTGAGCGCTTTGTCGAGTTGGCCCTTGGCTTCATCGCTGAGATACCAGAGTTGGCGGTGGATCGCGCCAGTGGCAATGCCGTGGTCGATGATTGTCGCCCATTGGGCTATCGCTTGGGCTTCCATGGTGGATTGACCAGAGATGTAAATGCTCAGCGGTAGTTGTAGTGCGTTGGCGATGGCGTGGGCGCGCATGTTGGTCGCGCCATAGCGAGCGCCGGTTTCGAATACGGCAATTGCACCGAAGACAAGTGCCAACGGTAAGAGCAAGTTTCTTAATGTATTCATTTAAATTGCGGAGATCACTGCCTTTTATTCAACCTCACGCAGTTGTATGGTGTCGATGATCTTTTTGCCAGCTAGCACGTTGGTAATGACGACCATTGATGCACCTTTTTTTGCCCAATTGCGGGCTTCCAAGGCCTTGAAGGCATTTTGAATGGTACGCTCTGGGTCGTTGTTGTCGAATTCCATGAAGAATGGCTCAATGCCGCGCATGATAAGTAGTTGGCCGAAAACATCGTGGTTATCAGTAAATGCATAAACGGGCACACTCGGACGAAGTGAGGAAAGCTTTTGTGCGAGCAGGCCGCGCCGTGTAAATACCACGACGCCGGCGTCCTCGAGCTCCGAGGCGAGATAGACCGCGGAGCGCAGCATTTTCGATTTAGGCAGCTTCAGCACTAAGTCTTCGCGCAGCACTGGGCCGTCTTCACTTTCCATACGCTTGGCGATACGATTGATCGTCTCAACGCACTCCACAGGATATTTGCCGACGGTGGTCTCGCCAGAAAGCATGACGCAATCGGCTTCTTCGCGAATTGCATTAGCAATGTCAGTCACTTCCGCACGCGTCGGGATCGGTGAGTCGATCATCGATTCGAGCATGTGAGTCGCGACAATCACAGGTGTTGTATTTTGGATGCTGGCGTCGATTGCGCGTGACTGAATCAACGGCAAATCTTCGAACGGGCATTCGATGCCAAGATCGCCGCGGGCGATCATTAAGCCATCAGAGGCTTTGATGATGCCATCAAGGTTTCTAATCGCCTGTTGATCTTCGATTTTGGCAATGACTTGCGCTGGCGAGTCCCTATCAGAGAGATAGCGATGGAAAATATCGAGATCGCCTGGTTCGCGGACGAACGACAGTGCGAAAAATTCGATGCCTTCTTCGATGCCGACATCGACATCGCCTTGATCCTTTTTCGTCATTGCTGGGAGGTTGACGCGAACGCCGGGTAAATTAATGTGCCGACGGTTGCCGAGCGGACCAGGGATGATGACTTCGCAACGAACGCGTTGATCTTCGATATCAACCACGAGGAGCCGCATGAGGCCGCTGTCGACGAGCACGGTTTCGCCGACTTTGATGTCCTGAGCGAAGCCCGGGTAGTTGACGTCAACACGGCGGATGCCGTCCTCGCTGCGGCTACCAATGCCTTCACCGTAGGTGAAGTCGATCGTTTCGCCTTTTTCCAATTCGAAAGTCTCAGGCACATCGGCAGTGCGGATTTCTGGTCCCTTGACGTCCATCATGATTGCGATTTGACGTCCGACCCGATCACAGACCTTGCGTACGCGGCGGATGATTTCGCGCGACCAAGCATGGTCGGCATGCGCCATGTTGATGCGGCAGATGTCGACACCCGCGTGGATAAGTCGTTCTAAGGTATCCTCGTCTTGTGTGGCTGGACCTACTGTGAAAATGATTTTTGTTTTGCGATATGGGTTTTTCATGCGATCTAGGGATCTATAATTTCTTTAGGATGTGGTAGTAGGGGCAGCGTCAAATTTAGGGTCGACCACCTCGACGGTAAAGGTGCTAGCGTTGCCGGAGAGGTCTGCAAACTTATTTTGTACTAGTTCGACTGTATTGCAGTCCTTACTAAGATGGGCGAGGTAGACTTGGCGCACTTCTGAGCTGCCGTTTAGTGCGCTGAGGGCCTGATAGCAAGCGTCGTTGGAGAGGTGGCCGTGGCGACCCCGAATACGCTGTTTGAGTGACCAAGGGCGGCGATTGTCACTTTCTAGTAACTTTTCGTCGTAATTGGCCTCGAGGACTAGAATTTGGACTGATTTGATGTGTTCTTTAATGTGCTCAGGGACATATCCCAGGTCGGTGACCCATGCGAGGCTTTGACGTGGTGAAATTAGGTCATCCACTTCTCCCCAATGGAAGGTGAAGCCGACAGGGTCGTAGGCATCATGCGGCACTGAGAACGAGCGCACTTCAATATCTCGAAATTTAAAGCCTGTACCGGTCTGAAAGACTTGCCAGTTTACTTTTTTGACAAGTTTGCCTTGCACTGCGTCGGCGGTATCGCGATTCGCAAAGACTGGCAGGTCGGCGCGTTTGGCGAGGCCGCGGATACCTTGGGCATGGTCGCAGTGCTCGTGAGTTAGGAACACCGCGTCGATGGTATCGATCGATTCACCGATGGTTTCAAGCATCCGTCCGATGCGCTTTCCGGAAAATCCGGCATCAACCAGGATTTTGCTATTGCCGGTGCGCAGTAGAGCACAATTACCGTTACTGCTGGAACCTAAAATCTTAAAATCGGACAACATGTGCCCAGAGACTTAGCACGCTTGGCAAGTTCGGCAAAGCCTTTTTCCGAACTTGCCAAATAGAACAATACAGCTTTACCTACTTCGCTTCTACAATGATAGACGTAAGCTTGCGACCCTAGTCATTCTCAGACAGTTTGTTATGAGAGTATCGGACAAAAGCCTGTGGTCGATCAATCCAAGCATGAAAAATAAAAAAAGCATTCCAGTGCAGGACCAACTGACTGCCGCCGGCGCGAAGCCAGTGAAATCCTATGACCCGGATTTCGTCCTTACCGATGAATATCGCTCTGGCCTGCCAGATATGCAGAACGCCGACGCGCAGCAGATATTCGGTGCGAATGTGCCCATCCTTAAGGTCGGCATCTCAAATTTCAGGCTTCCGCTGCGCTACATCACGCCCACTTCAGACACGCAGACGATCGAAACCTCGATCACTGGCACAGTTTCTTTGCAGGCTGATCAGAAGGGGATCAACATGTCGCGGATCATGCGTGTGTTTTACACATTTCAGGAGCGCATTTTTACGCCTGACCTTTTGCATGAAATTTTGCGTGAGTATAAGACTGAGGTCATTGCCCATCGCGCGCAGCTGAAGCTCGATTTCGAATACCCAATCCTCAAGCCTAGCCTGCGTAGTGGCCTTGAAGGCTGGCAGTATTACAAATGTGCATTCGAAGGTAAAATCGACGAGCTCAACCGTTTCCGTAAATACATCCACTTCGACTTTATCTATTCATCTGCGTGCCCGTGCTCATCCGAGCTCTCCGAGCATGCGCGTGAGAGCCGTAATATATATGGCATCCCGCACTCGCAGCGTAGCACCGCCCGCGTGAGCGTTGAAGTGGCTGAGGAGGCACATGTCACAATCGAAGAGATTCAGCAAATTTGCCTCGAGGCCCTCAAGACTGAGACGCAAGTCATGGTCAAGCGCGAGGACGAGCAGGCCTTTGCCGAGATGAATGGTGCCTTTACCAAATTTGTCGAAGATGCCGCACGTCTGCTCTACGAGCAACTCGATGAAGAACCGCGCATTGTTGATTTTCAAGTTGCTTGCGCGCACCTTGAATCGTTGCATTCACATGATGCGGTTGCTGTGATCAACAAAGGGGTACCGGGTGGATTTACTGGTCACTTTGAAGATTTTAAGGGCTTGATTCGATAGTCGCTTGCGGACATCACGCGACTAGGCAGAGCAGTTGTACTTTTGTCGTCAGTTTCCTGTTTTATACTTCACAGATTGAACTTTAGTCGCTAGCAGTGCTCATCATGCTGCATCGCTGTGCCGCCATCTCTCCCTACAGATACCGTGCAAAAATCCGAATTATTTGATGTCGTTAACTCCGAGGATGTTGTTCTTCGCTCGGCGGAGCGTGCAGTGGTCCATCGCGAACAGCTATTGCACCGTGCGGTGCATGTATTCGTCTTTAATGCCGCGGGGCAATTGTATTTGCAGCGCCGCTCGCTGAACAAAGATACGGCGCCCGGTAAATGGGTCAGTTCCTGTTCGGGCCACGTCGATAGTGGGGAGGATTACGATGCCGCCGCGCCTCGTGAGCTAGCTGAAGAGATCGGCTTAACCGAACCTGGCCGCCTAGAGCGCCTTTTTAAGGTGTCGCCTTGTAAGCAAACTGGGCAGGAGTTCGTTTGGGTCTACCGTTGCAGGTCAGAAGGCCCGTTCGTTCTCGATCCTGAAGAAGTGAGTGATGGGAAATGGATCGACCTAGAAGACTTGAACGTATGGATCGAAAAGCGCCCTCGTGATTTCGCTTGGTCGTTCACTTATCTCTGGGAGAAATACCGGATATTATAGTTGATTAGA
The DNA here is from genome assembly GCA_029252625.1 of Opitutia bacterium. Lineage (GTDB taxonomy): Bacteria > Verrucomicrobiota > Verrucomicrobiia > Opitutales > Coraliomargaritaceae > Lentimonas. The sequence continues at coordinate 23,286 of JAQXBA010000005.1, forward strand.
GGACTCTTCAATCTCGTTCGAGGAGTCCAGCAATAGATGCCCACCGATGCGAATCGAGCCTTCTCGAACGGGGGGGGTTAGGATTAGCAGGCCTCGACTACCGGAAGTGATTTGAATGTGGTTCTTGTAAAGTAGATGGTTGCGACTGTTGCCTTTAGCGGCAATAGAGACGTCGATTGGCTGCGGGCTTGCCTGATTGTATGCTTGGCTAATGCCTCCGTGTTGTAAGGTAATCAGTGCTGTGCTGATTTTCCCATATACATCAATCCCTGTGATATTGACTAGGCGAATACTACCAAGGGGGAAGTTGTGTTGTGAATCGTCCATCACATAGACATTAATCGCATCCTGTGTGCGGACGTTATCAACTGTGATGAGCAGTAGAAGAGGAACTTTGCTTGGTTCGATTCGAATTCGTTCGACTAATGTAGGCGGCTTTTTTTCTGCGGATGTACCGCTCTGACGATAAATTCGGAGTGTGCCGTCGTCACTTTGAATCGTAGCTTGATAATGGTTTGATCGGCTCTTTTTTCTGAACTCAAGTTTAGTTAAACTATTGTGGGCATCTGCGTAGTAGAGGTTTGTAGTCTTCAGTGCTTGCAGCGCATAGGCGGAGAAAGTGACAGAGTATGAGACTGGCTTAGCTGCCGCAACTGTAGTCACTGTAATTAACATCATCCAAAAATAAGTGATGAATTTCATGACTAGCGCTGTGGTGGCGATTGATTGATGGGCGGAATCCATTGAATGTTGAGAATTTTAAATAATCGTCCAAATCTGCGATTATTTTGTTCGTCGGGTAAGCGCTGGACCACTGCTTCGAGGTAAGCTTCGGATTGAGTTTCGTCATTACTTTCATTCAGCGCTGCGCCGTAGGCGCGTATGCGAAATGTGTCTGAGCGCACAAAGGAAAAAGGGCTTAGAGCATTTAGTAGTGTGGCTTGCGAAATATGTGCGGGAGTGTGTGCAGGAATTAAGTCCGTCCCATTCTTTCGGTTGTTCAAGTTTGGTACGGCATTAATCGCATCTTGCAGTAAGCCAGAATTAAGCCAGGCGGCCATACTGAGAGGTGGGTGACCATTATCTTCGTGATACTGCTGTAGTTGTTGTACAATTGCAGTGCTTAAAGCCTCCACGTCGGCCTCCGTGAGCTCTCGGATTGACTGATAGAAAGTTGGGTATTGCAACGAGTCGAGCCACTTAAGGTTGTCGATACTGAAGGCATTGAGGTAGTCACTGCTGCCTGCTCGCGCGACGAAATTGAAGCGTGATTCGTTCGCTCGCTCGCTTAGATTATGCACCATCGCCTGTGGCTGAGTTACAGTAATTCGTTCAATCGCGCTTGCATGTGTCTCCCATTCGGGTGAGTTCAAATCATCAGCTTGCTCGTAGCGAAATTCGAATGTATTTTCTGCGTAGCTTTTGCTCGATAGCAAACTCTTCCAGCTCTCTCGTGAGGTCGAATTTAGATTGAAGCCGTTTTCGATAAATAAGTGTTTGGCGGCATCTGAATCGATCAGCTGGGGAATTTCGATGTGATGGGCAATTCGACCGTTAGCTAGAGGAACCACGCCATCCCACTCTACGATTTTAGGATCTGGTAGGGTCGAGAAATAATAGCGATCATAATGGTCGTTGAGATCGCCGCCCCATGAATTGCCAATCGAGTTAGCGGGATAATCTTTGTATTTAAGGCTTCTGAACGCACCCAGATCAGTGACTTCGCTAATCGGTGGATCAATGACGCGCGCAATTCGGTCGCGTCGACCTGAGTAGCTGCTTGAGGTTTCGTAGTGAAAGAAATGGTCGCCTTTAAAACTTTCGCTAGGCTCGAATCTAGAGAGGTCAGCATCTGCCCCATTGACTCTAAAGTCGTAGGGTAGGGCGGGGGTGGAACTCCATGGCTGGTCCAAATCCCAAGCGCTAATATCGACGCTAATGGTACGACTACGGACGTCGTATTGACTGAGCCAATTTGAAATGTCAGTCACGGCTCCTGGTGCTTCTTGCTCATCTAGCATGCGATAGCGAAATGCAAATGCGTAGCCAGGGACCTCCAAAGAATGAGCGTTCATGCCCCATGCTCCAGTGCTAGAAGTGGGCACGCGTTTTAACCAAGAGGCTCGGTTGTTGTAGCTGTTGTAATCATAGTCGATGCTGAAGTCAGCGTAATTTTTCAACTCGATGGTTAAGATTTCTCGCTCCTGATTGCTGGCATTGATCGCCTGCAGAGTTATGTCCACGGGCGAGTTGTTGAAAGTAAATCTGCCGGTGTAATTATCGGATCGCTTGCCGAGTATGCTTGGTCCCACAGCTTGTTGAATCGTACCGCTGTTGTTGTCACCGTGAGAATTGCTGATACTGCCCGAATCAAGCGGCAGACTGGTGCGGAAAACCATCCCGGGCCGTAGAATTTTTGGACTGTGGTGATCACTCCATTTGATTCGGAGATTTGGGATCGAACCTATCGCGGAACTGGCCGAATTGTTATTGGTGATCTCGAAGTCGGGTAGATTCTTTATTTCGACGCTAAGGTCTGAAAATCCGAGAGAATCAGGCATGTTGTTATCGCCGATCATAATCGGAACGGTGTAGGGATTCCACAGTTCCAGATACACTTTGTATACTAGGTAGACCGAGCTGTCGGTCGTCAAACTGTTGGCGGCGTTGCCATCTGCAGCGGCGATACCTAAGCTGATTTGCAGTTCGGTGATGACTGGCAACAAGTCGAAGTGGTTGGCTTTGGCTTCAGTTGTCGCTATCGTATTCTCGCTGAGTTGCATCCCGATGATCTCGTTGCTGGGATGAGCGGTAGGATTGCCCCTGAATTGTACCAACTGAATCGATCCTTTGGTGATCAGGTTGTTCGGTTCATTGTAGAGTGTGTCGAGTTGTGCTTGGGTAGTTGAGGTAAAGTCCAGTGTTTTGAGAAAGCTAAGATCTTTTTTTAAACCTCCATTACTCGGGTCAGACAGCACAAAACGGTTCCGAAGAGTATAGTCGTGCCTAAATGCCGCTTGAATCGTATCCCGTTCGTCCTGCGATTTATTTGCGGCGAGTATCGCAATCTGGTCTTGGTCTATTACTTGATCCATTAATGCCTTCGTTGCACTGCCTGGCTCATTAATGTCGAACAGTAAGTGGTAGTCGAAATTAGGGTCATGTCGCGCGTGTAACACCTTATTTGAGTTGAGGTTGTAGTCGAGATAGTGGTCTCCTTCTGCTAGATTCTCGAGCGCTTCGTGCAGTGCGTCATGGACGCTGGTTGCCGCCTTTATGCCTTCATCGGAGATCCACCACGCATATTGCCCATGCTCGAGGCCTTGAACTGCCACGCGTGTCGCTAAAAAGTTATTCGACTGGTTCGAGTGTTGACTAGCAGCAGCGAAGCCAACTTGCATCGTAATCGCGTCTGGGGTCGCAACGCGGGGGCTTGCACTTGCTCCCGATACTAACCAGATCGGTGCGGCGGTCGGATCGGTGCTGTCCCATACGCCGGTCCAGAACCTACAGGGTGGATCGAAATTGCCTTCGCCGAGGATGTCGGCTCGAGCAGTTACGCGTTGGTCGGGGCCAGCGTGTTTCTGCAGTTGGCCGATCGCAAGCATCAGCGCAAGACGTGCGTTCTCGCGCGCGTGTAATCGCTGCAGACTGTTGCTTGCCGCTCGGCTTTCGACTTGGACGAGCGTAGTCACCGACAAGAGCAACATCAGCACGAAGGCCATTAGCAGGAGCGCGAGTACCAGTGCGAAGCCACCGAGATGATTATCCTGTCTATCTATAATCAAGTGGGGTTTCATCGGATGTCGCGCTGAAATAAAACAATATCCAACTAAAGCGCGAGCAATAATAACGATTTACAGTAAAGTTATCAAGCTCGTTGAATTTGGACGAATAGCCAAGTACGCTCAATTCGGAGCGAGATTTAATTATTTTCTCGAAAAAACCAGATGAGCATCCTTCTTGCTATCACTTGCAGTGCTTAACAGATTATCTTCTAATTTCAGTAGTCATGGCTTCCAAATTAAATACACCCACTATTCTGGTCATCGATGATGACGATGATCTTCGTTATTCTCTCAAGCGTGTGCTTTCGACGCGTACCTGTAACTTTATAGAGGCGGACAGTGGCGAGGCGGGCCTGCAGATGGCTGAGCAGCATGGGCCGGACGTCATTTTACTGGACAATCGTATGGGCGGCATGAGCGGGATTGAAGCCCTGCAACATCTGCGTGGGGCAAACCCGAATGCGATGATTATCTTGATGACTGCCTATGGCACGACTCAGACCACAATTGAGGCGATGAAGTTCGGCGCGTTCGACTACATCATGAAGCCCTTTGACCCGAAGAAGATCCTGTCGTTGATTGATTCGGCGCTGGCGGCGTCGAGCGATCTTGACCGTGCGAATCGAGGCAAGCAGTCCGAGGGGGTGAGCGCTGAAGAGATTGAGGGCGGCATTATTGGCAGTTCGCCGGCAATGCAGGCGGTGTTTAAAATGATCGGACAGGTCGCCGCCAGTGATGTGACGGTAATGGTCACGGGTGAGAGTGGCACCGGCAAGGAGTTAATCGCCCGCGCGATTTTTCAAAATAGTCTGCGCGCGCAAAAGCCTTACATCGCAGTCAATTGCGCAGCGATTCCAGATAATCTAATCGAGAGTGAACTATTTGGCCACGAGAAAGGCTCGTTTACTGGAGCCACCACCCAGCGTATTGGTAAGTTTGAGCTCTGCGATGGTGGTACCATTTTTCTCGATGAGATCGGCGATATGGCACTCGCCACCCAGACTAAGATCCTGCGTGCCTTGCAGGAAGGCGAGATTCAGCGCGTCGGCAGTAGTGAGACCGTTAAGGTCGATGTGCGACTACTCGCTGCCACCAACAAACCACTCGAAGCGATGGTTCAGGAAAAGACTTTCCGGGAAGATCTCTACTACCGCTTAAATGTGGTTCGGATTCAACTGCCGCCCCTGCGTGAGCGCTTTGAGGATGTGCCGCTGTTGGTCGATTTTGTGCTCAAGCGACTCGCTCTTGATAGTAAGGTGGGAATCAAGGCGATCTCGCCTGAAGCAATGGCTGCGCTGTCGAAATACACTTGGCCAGGTAACGTCCGAGAGTTGGAGAATTTGATCTATCGCAGTGCGGTAATGGCGCAGAGTGATACGATTTTAATCAAAGATTTGCCGCAGGAACTCCTTTCCGCAGTTGGAGCTGTCGATGCGCCGGTATCAGCGCCGCCGCTTGGCGACACTATTTCAAATATTGATGACCGTGCCCAGTCTGTCGGGTCGAACGAAGTGTCACATGCTGAAGCTCCAGCGACGAGTGCAGTTCTAAGTATGCCTTTCGGCGAGCCGTTTGCCGAAGTCTATAAGCAACTGCGTGAGGCGTATGGCACCAATATACTCGAACACGCCGAGCGCGAAATTATTAAGCGCACGCTCGACGACGTGGGGCACAAGCAAGTCAAAGCTGCTGAAATACTCGGCATGACGCGAGCCACGCTACGCAAGCGTATCGATCAATACGATCTTAGTAAGTAGTGATCTTTTTGCGGTCGAAGGGTATAAAGTCGCAAGATGTAACAGCTCATTTGCTTTCGGTGCCGAGCGTGGAAGACTTATCTACCTTGAGCCGTTGCGGATGGCGACAAGGCGCCATCGCTCCTGTGGTCAGTTATTCGTTATGGCCGGAGGCCTGGGTTGCTAAGGCTGTACGAAGATGTGCAGCCGTGCTTCAGCTTTTATTCCGTTTACGCCGCGCGCATGGATTCGCACGGTCTCCCGAATCTGCGCCTCAAAAGATTTTGGCAGGATGTGGAGGATGCGGTCCGCCCGGCCATCGGGATCGGGCTCTGCAGTGATCGTGAGCGTGGCGTGATCATACTCTATAAGGGTGATCTCGTTGACATAGCGCTTGTCGAGCTTGATTCGGATGTGTCGCTCGGCCCTGGAAGTGGACGAGTTCCAGTAGACGATTTGTGGCTGTGGATCGATGAGCTTTGGCACTTGCACGATCATATTTAGTATCGCCACCGCACCGGCTTGATCATCGAGGAATACCTCAAGCTTGTTGTGGTTCAGCCCTTGGCGTTTGCCCTTATTAAAGATGGCGATGATTGTCGCCGACTCGCCGGGCTTGATGATTTTTTGATTCAGGATCGAGCTGGTGCAGCCGCAGCTGGTCTTGACTCGAGCGATACGCACCATCTCATCGCCTTTGTTAGTCACGACAAACTCAGCACGTGCTTCTTCTTCGCCCGGGTTGAGCTCGATGCGTGCCTCGGTTTGATTCCACTCAAGCCTCGACGCTTCGGCAACTGCTGGTAGCAAGAGTGCAATCATAGCAATGGTCAGGAAGGCTGCGGATAGCTGCTTAAACATAATAAGTAATATAAATATTTGTGTGCGGATCAGGTGCAAGCGGTAAGCTGATTGTTATGAGAGTGGTGCCGTGTTATTGCTCTGCCGGTCTTGCTTGTGCACCAAGGTCACCGCTCCTAGCAGAAGCAGATTACGCAGGATCAGCCAGCGGTAGTCGGCGCCCGCTTCGCCAGTCTCCGCGCCGAAGCAACCACAGCTAATATCGAGTCCGCGCGCCCATGCGCTGAGATGCAGCGTGATGAAGAGTAGCAGCAAGAGCGCAATAAGGGCGCCGCTGGTTCGCCGGATCACAGGCAGTAGAATACCGAGGCCAATCACAAGTTCCAACCACGGTAAGAGCAAAGCTACCCAAGCGGAAAGTTCCGAGTCGATCACTCTAAACGCGGCCACAGAAATGCCGAATGCTGCCGGATCTTCAATTTTCGGCAGGGCTGCTGTCACGAACACGCCGGCGAGTGCGAGGCGAGCGAGCAGCACCAAGAGGCGCTTGTTAATTATTGCAGCCATGCGTCCCAGCCTCCTTTTAAACTATAAACTTCGGCATCTGGTAGGGCCTTACGTAGACGCTCGGCAATCCGCTTGCTCGTGCCGCAACGTTGACTGCCACAATAGACTACAATTGGGCGTGGATGCGTGAGCCATGTCTCCATGAGCTGGATGATGCCAGTATCCCACTGATCATCATTAAGATAAATCGCGGTAGGAATGTGTTCAGCGTGGTAATCAGCCTCATCGCGTGCATCGATCCAGATGACCTGTAGTGCCCGTGCATCGGCAGGCCGAATCTCGCCTGCGGCTAACCCAGGCTCGGCCCAAGGCAAGGGAGCGAGTTCGCTAAATAACGAGAATGCTACGCCCAGTAAAGTGAGCGCGATGATGAATGAAATCTCTCGGAAAAACCTAGCCATTTAAAATTAGGGTAGCGCAACTCAGACTGCGCGCAAGACTTCTGAGTCGGTCTGATCTAGGATTAATTGTTGCTGGGTAGATGTCGACTGGCGATGGACGAATCTTGAAGTCGAGTCTATGTAAGAGTCAACTGGAGCAAAGATTGTCGGCGATTCGCCCACCGAATCGAAGTGATGCGGGCGAGTCTACCCAACTCTATTCTGTAGTCAGTGCGTACCGTCCGCCATCATCGATACATTTTTTCGTGGTGCACAGTCGCTTGCGAATGTATCCGTATTTTTATGATTAAAAAAGCCCGTGCTGCATATGTCCTGCAACGTTTGCAAGAGTTGTATCCGAATCCGCCAATTCCGTTGAATCATAAAGACCCGTATACCTTGCTGATCGCGGTTCTACTCTCGGCGCAGTGCACCGATGAGCGGGTCAACCAAATCACGCCGACACTGTTTGCGCGGGCAGATACGCCGAAGGCGATGCTGCAAGTGCCCGTTGAGGAGATTCGTGAGATCATTCGGCCCTGTGGCCTTTCGCCTATGAAGTCAAAGGGCATTGCTGGTCTGTCGCGGATGCTGATCGAAGATCATGGGGGCGTAGTGCCTGCTGATATGGCGATACTGGAAACTTTTCCGGGTGTGGGACATAAAACCGCTTCGGTGGTGATGTCGCAGGCGTTTGGCGTGCCAGCGTTTGCGGTCGATACGCATATTCATCGCCTTGCGCAGCGCTGGGGCTTAACCGATGGCAAAAGTGTGGTGCAGACCGAGCGTGATCTAAAACGGCTGTTTCCTGAGTCGAGTTGGAGTGCCTTGCATTTGCAGATTATTTATTACGGTCGCGAGTATTGCTCGGCGCGCGGCTGCGATGGCACCATCTGCCCAATTTGTCGGACGCTCTACCCGAACCGAAAACGAGCGGCGAAGGTTAACAAGGCCTAGCACATTCGAACTTTGAGCATAGAACCCCGCAACTTTGGCGGAGACTTGACGCGCTCGGCGCGCAATGCGACGATACGACGTTGCTCTTAGCTAACAGCTTCTTGCCAAGCCACATGTCTTGCTCTGATGTTAATTTTTGGTCATTTATTTCAACTGAGCGGGTAAAGCAGCATACTGTTCTATGCTAAGGCTCATTATCAAAAAAGTGAGTCCGTTTCTTGCGTGCCAAGATCAAAACTCGCGGCATCACTAGTCGTTTTTAAACCAGTGTTGTATGTCTTGGGGGAATTAAAGGCGGAGCCTTTAGTCAAGCTTAGGGAGGTGTAGTTCATCTCGAACTCTGAGGATTCGCTGGTGCGTGTCACTGTGGCTGTCTTTGCATTGACGAACAGTTGGCGCTTCACTGCTAGACGACTTTCGATGACTGGAGCGTCACTTTGTTCGACCAACTGATATATGAAATAAGTGCCTTGTTCGAAAGCGGATAGCTGGCAAGTAGCAGCCACGATGAGTGTGGCGCCTAGGTAAGCGAGTGCGGTTTGTCTGAGGCGCGGCATATTCACGTGACAAGGTGCGAGCAACGCTGACCTTGTCGAGAGTCATTCATCGTGATTGGGTGTGTCATTTTGTCGCTATAGTGGTTAGGTTGGCTCGTGGTGCTGGTTTTAAATGCGCAAGGTTTTCAGTCTATCCTAGCTAGGCGACTTAATCATAATGTTTTGTGCGGAATTGATTACTTGGTTCGTCTGTTGAAGCGAATTATGCAAGAATGATCGGTATGAATATTGATTTTAACAAATTTACTGAAAAATCTGCTTTTGCCGTGCAGGAGGCACAGAACCTTGCGCAACGTTACGGTCAGCAGGAGATCGACGTCTGGCATCTTCTGCTCGCTCTGGTTCAACAGGAAGGTGGCATTGTGCCCAGCTTATTGGAGCGATTGCAAATTACGCCGGCTGCGGTACAACTCGCTACGGAACGTGAGGTCGA
>JAQXBA010000199.1 GCA_029252625.1 Opitutia bacterium
TTTTCACAGCTTTCTTTGGAGCTGCTTTTTTCACAGCTTTCTTTGGAGCTGCTTTTTTCACAGCTTTCTTTGGAGCTGCTTTTTTCACTACTTTCTTGGCAACTTTTTTAATCGCCTTCTTCACAACCTTTTTCTTTGGTGCGGCTTTTTTAGCGACTGTCTTTTTTGTAGCTTTCTTAGGAGCTACCTTCTTCTTAACAGCCTTTTTGGCTGGAGCTTTTTGAGCGATTTTCTTGGTCGCTTTCTTAGTAGTTGTTTTCTTCTTAGGCATAGTTTTTTTGGGGTTAAAATCCGATAATTCGGGTGGTAGAGACTCGAGCGCTGCTCGCAACAGTTCACCAACGCTTACCTGCTTCTGCTGACTCAAACGTGTAAGTTGCTGGCGAAGTTCTGAAGATAAACGCACGGAGATCTGGCGATGAACGGATGCTTTCAGATCGATATCTGAAAAATCAAAAACACTCACTGCATAGCGAACAATTTCGCTTAGTGAGCGTGCGCCGACTTTTTCCTGTAAGTGCTTGAGCTTATCAAGCAGATCTTGTTGGAGGTCGAAAGTTAAGGGACTAGTAGTTTCGCTACTCATAATTGCGTCGCATGTGACACGAGTGAAAATGCAAAGTGTAGCAACTCTGTCAATACAATTGATTTACACCAAAACCTTCACTAAAAAATCAGCCACATTAAACTTACAACACGTCAAAAAGTGCCGCAGAAATCTTTGGTGCATCTGCATTACAGTCGGGATCAAAAATTGCTGTATCGAAAATTAAACCAACGCTCGCTCCCTTAACCTTAAAACCAGTGGAGGATTGAACTTTACCAGCATCGACATCAGACAATACGATTTCCTTTACAATATACTGTCCTTGGACTTTCTGAAAGCTTCGTAGCGTGAACTCGGAACGCGTCTCACCATCCACACCAAACACTTCAACTCCAAGTAACCCATAATACATATCGTCTAAAGCGATCTGTACCCCTGAGATACCATGTCGAGCAGACAATGAGTCTTCAGGTGGCTTCATGAGAAAACGCTGTCCGATGCGACTCAAGACATTCGCGGGTCCCTCGTAGGTATAGTCATTCCAATAAATAAATGGCATTTGCAAATCAAAGGGGGTATAAATCACACCATCAAAGATAGGCTTAAACAAGGCCTCTTCTTGAATGCGAACGAATGATTCGGCAGCGCCATGGCGAATCCATACTTCAGGCGAGACTCCGTTTTGCACGATCAGCTCAATCGGAGAAACTTCAACGAGTTTGCCTCGCTTTACTCGCTCCGGATATAATTGAAAACGATTAACCGGCCCACGCTCATTCCAGGAACCAAACATGACTCCATTGTATCGGACAGTTTGACTGCTCTTCTTCGGTTTATGCTCCAACTGGAACTTGAAACAGAAATCACCACTCAAGCGTTGTGCTCGAAAAGACGCAATACGCTTAGCTCCCTCCTCTGCATCAATCTTCTCCATGATCGAAGGCCGCGGAGCACTCTCGCCAGCTCGCTGGGCTCTAGAAATGCTAGGTAACCAGACATACAAAAGGCCAGCTGCGGTAAAAACAAGAACAGCTGACCTTCGTCCAAACAAAAATGTAAGTGCCTTTATTAAATGCATTAATTTGAAGTCGGCACAGTCTCAGTCGGCGACGCTTCTACGTCAACAACTGGAACAGCCGCTTCAACAGAGTCGACCAGCCCTTCAATTGTTGCGGCGGAGTCTTCAACGATTGCAACTACATCTTCAACCACTGTACCGGTCGTACCTTCAACGACTGATTCCTCAATTATAGCCTCTGCTGCGGGCTCCACTTTTTCAGCGCTAATTAACTCACCCGCACTGACGATCTGTGTACGACTAGACGCCTCTGATTGGTACATCAGGAACAGGCCCAATGCCACCAAGAAGAAAGCAATGATACCATAAATAGTACCTTTAGTTAGTATATTGCTCGTATCCGAACCAAATGCCGACTCAGCCGCACCGCCTCCAAGCGCCGCTCCCATGCCTCCGCTTTGGCTTGTGCGTTGCATCAAGACCAGCAGGATGACAAAAGCAGAAATAAGAATAAGAACTAGAGTTAAAAGGCTGATGAATAAGGCGCTCATGAAATATCGCAGATGGAAATTGGAAAAACTTGCTAAATTGCGCAGTGTGCACCCGAGTTCAAGCGATAAATTCAACAGAAATGCCCCTAGCCCGATAAAAAGACAGCAAATCTGATCGCGCCTCTTTAGATAATTGATGAATTTCGCTTTGACAGTCACCCCTGACTGCATTTCTGATGAGCACAAATGGAAAACGCACCTTACCAGAAACTACTCACTAAAGGCCACATCGCTCTTGGAGCGATCCTCACACTTGGAGTCTTCGTCCTAATGTCGTTTCTATTGCGCCCATTCACTTTTTCGACTGACCCAACAGTTGCACAGCTACAGGCTTGCTTCACCGCGATCCCAATCAGTGCAACCTTCTGGTTTGCATGCCACATGTTCATGCTCGTCCTAGTCGATCAGCGTAAGCGCAACAAAAAAACTCAGTAGCTTA
>JAQXBA010000206.1 GCA_029252625.1 Opitutia bacterium
AAAGCGTTTTCAGCGACGAGAATGTTGTCCGCGCGTACCACGCGCTTATTACCATCGGCGAGCACCAGCACCTTGGGCTTCCATGCTTTGGCCTCTTCGGCTTCGAATTGCGCGAACGACATAATAACCAGAAGATCGCCTAGTTCGCCCTTGTGCGCGGCTGCGCCATTGAGCGAAATCGTGTGCGTGCCCTTCGGTGCTTCGATCGCGTAGGTCTCGAAGCGTTCGCCGTTAGCGATGTTGGCAACCAGAATCTTCTCGTACGCGACAAGGCCAATCTGCTCCATCAATGCGGAATCAATCGCCAGGCTACCCTCGTAGTGGAGAGCACTGTCAGTGACTTCTGCGCGGAGCAGCTTAGACTTGAGGAGCGTGACTTGCATGATAATTTAAAGTATATGGACAGAACGAATTTGTCAAAAGTGGCGCATATTGGAACGTTTCTTGCCATTTGACAATTTGAATCTGCCCTTCTTTTCGCATTCACTACCTGAAGCACTGACACCTCTTGTTGGCGCAGGACGATCACAATAGGAGCGTGGGCGACTCGCCCACATTCACCCTGTATGGCGATAAAGGAGGGCGAGTCGCCCTCCCTCCTTTACCTTCCTCGCGAAGCGGGCATGACCCTTTTTATTGCCACACGCCCAACACTTTCAGTTGCTTGGTCGCTTGCTCACCCCAACCGCGGTTCGCGGCAGGACTCGCAGGGCTCGGATGCAAAATACGCCCGACCTGTACCTCGATATCTTTCAAGGCCACCTTCGCACGAGCTTCGGCAAATGCGCCGACGCCGATCACCCACTCGGGTTGCAACGCCACCACTAACTCGCGCAAATGTGTATCACAAAGTGAATACAACGCGGCGACTTCAGACACAGGCAATTTATCTGGCGTACGATTACGACCGCTGGCTTCCATAAAAACCAACGGACAATAATTCGCCACGAAATGATCCGCAAAAAACGCACCTGCAGATTCAAAGCGCTCACTGAACAAGCCCCACAAACGGCGTCCACTCACCTCGCTGCGCTGACAGTTAAAGCCTTCAATCAAACGCTTTGGATGTTCATTCGAAGGCTTCTCGATTGGCTCATTCACACCAATCCAGCCACGCACAAGCGACACTTCACCAAAGGGCACGCCGGTTTGCGCCATACCAAAGGGCCCAGGGTTCATCCCCATAAAAACTACTTTCTTCGGCGAGATAGTGTGCTGCGTCAAATAACTCTGATGCGCTGCCCATGCATAGTTCAGCGGGTTATAAACATGTGTCGTCGGCGCTGCAAACTGCAGCGCATCCACCCCAGTTGATAACTTTTGTGCTGCAGCGATCGCAGCCTCTCCAATCGAGTTAGGCATCCCGCGTCTTTCCACCAATATCACTATGACCCAGGTCACGCTCGGGAGCAATCTCATCGCGTATGCGCTGCTTCAATTCCTTCATCTCCGGAAAGCGACCTTCGTCTTTCCGGTTCCATACCACGACGCCATCGACCGTGACACGAAAAGTGCCACTCTCAGCCGAAGGTCGCAGCATTACCCCCCCCAGCTCACTTTCAAAAGTGGTTAACAGTTCCTGTGCCGTCCAGCCAGCTCGCAGAAGCCAGCGACAGCCCGGGCAATATTCGATTTCAACACTTGGTTTCATGGTCATTACAGAGCTAAGTATTAACGCAACGAACCCTCAATACGCTCCAGTTCGACCAACGGTAATTTCGTAAACAGCGCTTCCACCGACTCGCCAAACAGTTCCAAGCTAGGCGCAATGTCAGCCAGAGGCTGTAAGACAAAGTCACGCTCTGCGATACGTGGATGCGGCAGATGCAAACGTTCAGTTGCTACGATGGTTTGCCCAAAGATTAGCACATCAATATCAATCGTCCGTGGCGACCAAGCACCCGTGCGCACGCGACCGAGTTTATTTTCCATCGCAAGGCACACATCCAGTAAAGGCTCAGGCTCCAACGTCGTATGCACTTCCACTACCGCATTCAAAAAAGGATCCGCATCGCCCATACCAATGGCACGATTCTGATACACGGGGCTCGCATTCACAATGACAACACCCGCCGCCTCCAACAGTTGCAGTACCGAACGCATCTGCTCCAATCGATCACCGACATTACTGCCCAGTGCGAGATAAGCGGTCGCTAGCGGCATCGCGTGACCTCCGCGGCGAAATAATCACAGATGCAATCCACCGGCACTGCAGGTTTCTCCACTTTAACAGTCACTTCAACCGCCTTGTCAAAGCGGTCTAAAATCTCCGTAGCAATCACTTCCGCCGCGCGCTCGATCAGATTGAAGCGAAAGCCCTCGAAGACCTCCTTCACAGCTGCATAGACTTCGACGTAGTTCACCGTTTGCTCCGGCGTATCTTCTTCAAATTCCAAGCCGTCGACCAGTGTCAGCAACACATCGACTTTGAAGCGCTGCCCGAGCTGGGCCTCTTCTTTAAGCACACCGTGACGGGCAAAAAATGCTAAGCCCTTTAATTCAATCTTAGTCTTATTCATAGCGTAAACAATGGTCCATCACTTGAGCGCATTCGCGGTTTTCGCGCACGTCATGTACGCGGATGAAATCAACTCCTGCCTGAATTGCCAATGCCGTAGTTGCCAAGCTGCCACTTAGGCGCGACTTAGGATCCTCCAACTCCAGCAGCTTCGCAATCATCGACTTGCGCGATGCTCCCAACAGCAGCGGATAACCAAGATCAACCAGTTCAGGTAAACGGCGCATGATTTCCCAATTCTCCGCATAGCTCTTGCCGAAGCCCAGCCCCGGATCGAGCAGAATAGCATCCTCCCTGACGCCTGCGGCTCGAACACGCGCAATCGACTCTGCAAAAAACACCCGAATCGCTTCAATTACATCACCGGCGCCCGCCTCCTCGGCAGGGCGATTGTGCATCAAAATACAAGCCGCCCCGTATTGGCCAATCACTGTAGCCATCTGCGAATCGCGCTGCGCGCCCCAGACATCGTTGACAATATCTGCACCGGCGGCCAGCGCTGCGGCCGCCACTTCGCTTTTAGAGGTATCAATCGAAATCAACGCCCCTGCTTCACTGCGGACTTGCTCAATAAAAGGCACCACACGCGCAATCTCTTCTGCCACCGAAATGGGCACATGCCCAGGTCGGGTGGATTCGCCACCAATATCAATAATCGTAGCGCCCGCCTGCACCATCTGATGGAAGTGCTGAAGCGCCTGAGCGAGATCTACGAAATCTCCGCCATCCGAAAAAGAGTCGGGGGTGAGATTCAAAATTCCAACAATGTGCGTTTGTTGCCCCAGCACCAAGCTACGACGCTGCGTAAAATAAGAAGTAGGCTTAATCATCTAACAATAAAACCGATTTTTTCATTCCTAAATCCGATAACCCGGAGCTCAATGCATCCAACAGAGGCAGCGGGTCACTGGGCAACATTAGATCAATCCCCTCGATGCTAATCGTATCCATTAATCGAATACCAACTGACGAGTTCGTCAAAAACACCGCCTCCGCCTCCTGCAGCACTGCAGGAGAGTAGCGCCCCTCTTCGAATGGGATCGCGAGCGACTCCGCAAGCCGCAGCACTTCAGCGCGAATCACACCAGGTAAAATACCCGTCGATAACGCGGGGGTGCACAAGCGCCCTTGCTTGATAAAAAACAAATTCGCTAGCGTAGTCTCGGCCAACACACCTGCAGTGTTCACTCGTAACACATCTGCATATCCCTCCGCCCGAGCCGACTCCAGCAGCAAGATATTTTCCATGTAGTTGTGCGTCTTATGCCCAGCCACGCGTGAATGCTCATTGATCGGATTAGTTGTTGCTAGCTGCAGTCGCCCAGTCCCAATCGTAGCCATTGCGGGCCGGGTATAGACGAAGCATTGAGCGCCTGCGCCGGTCTTCAGCAGTGAGAGTTTCACCGTGCCATCGCGCAGTCCATCGGCTTGTACCAATTCGCGGATAGCAGCCAACGCCTCCTCAGGCGCATGATCCAGCGGCAAGCCTAGATCGACAGCAGAACTGTAAAACCGCTGCCAATGCGCCTCCCAAAAACACAGTCCTCCCTGCGACAGCTTAATTGTTTCAAAAATGCCAAAGCCATGCGCAAAGCCTGAATGAGTCGGCTGCAACGCAGCGGAATCTCCCGATTGAAGTATTATAATTTCTGACATAAAGCATCCACAGTCTCACGAATCGCGCGGCCTTTATCGAGCGTTTCTTGATATTCAGATTCAGGGACTGAATCCCAGACAATTCCCCCCCCGACTTGATAGTCCAGATAGCCATCCTTTAGATGCAAGCTACGAATGGCGATATTGAGCTCTGCATTGCCATCAAAGCCGATGTAACCGACAGAACCGGTATAAATGCCGCGGCGTGTAGACTCGAGTTCCTCAATGACCTCCATCGCCCGTACCTTCGGCGCTCCGGTGATTGAGCCACCCGGAAATAAGGCATGGATACAGTCATATACATCCTTCCCCTGAGCTAGCACTGCCTTGACTTGAGCAGTCTGATGAATGACCCGCGCATAGCGCTCCAGATGATATAATTGCTCGACATGCACACTGCCAAATTCGGCCACTCGCCCTAAATCATTGCGCTCCAAATCAACGATCATCAGTAGCTCTGCACGATCTTTCTCGGATGTACACAGCGCCTCGGCATTCAGCGCATCTTCTGCAGGTGTCGCACCACGTGGACGCGTGCCTTTGATCGGCCGCGTCTCAATCTGCCGCCCCTGTTTGCGTAAAAGTTGCTCCGGCGAAGTCGACAATACAGTAAACGCATCTGTACGAATGAAGCCACTATACGGCGCAGGATTTCCCGCTCGCAGGGCTTGATAAAGCTGAACGGGGCAACCCTCGTAGCGACACTTTGCGCGCTGCGAAAGATTCACCTGATACACATCGCCGCTAGCAATGTAGCTACGCACGCGCTCCACCGCCCGCAAATAATCGGCGCGCTCAACATTCCACTCCCATTCGCCACGTTGCGGTACGGCAGCAACTGTCGGCGGTGGCGCGGCAGACACAATCGCCTGTAACTCAGCCAACACCACATCTTCATCTGCACGCAGGCCCAGCGCGATCAAGCTCAACTCGCCCGTTTGATGATTCAGCGCTGCGATGCCATCGTAGAAGCCGAAATAAATATCTGGCATACCCCGGTCGTCCACAGTTAGGTCAGCCAACGATTCAACCTGACGGCAATAGTCGTAGGCAATAAAGCCGACCGCACCGCCAACAAAGGGGATGCCACTGAGATTCGTGCTCGAATATTTCGCCATTAATTCGCGCAACAGCACCAGACCATCGCCACTCGTGGTGACTTCGCCATTTCTAGTAGACCGATCACGATCCAATCTGGAATGTTCGGCGTTCAACGTTGCTTCGCCATCTCCGGCAGACCTCCGTCGACGTTCAAGATAGCTTCCATCTTTGCCCTCAAACACCAGAAATGGATCTGCGCCAAAGAAGCTCCATGTGCCTAGGCCGTCATTCGACAGCGAACTATCCAACACAAAGGGCAAATGCCGCGCTCCGAAACGCTCGATCAAGTCATCAACCGCGGGGAAATCCTGTAAGGTGGCGATCTTCATTTTCAGAGAGTAGCCCTCACTTTCGCATGCACTTTCATTGTCTTTAGTGCCGATTGGCACGCTGGATCAAATAAAAGCCAACTGCCTGAAAAAATATATTGGGCAACCAGATCAATAAATCTGGGCGCAGGGTACGGACACCCTCCAACCAACTTACGGCAATAATCAAGAAGTAATACGACATCGCAATGATCAGCGCAATCGCGAGATTAGCGTAACTCTCTTTACGTCCGACCTGAATCGCGAGCGGCACTCCGAAAATCGCCAAGGAAAATACCGAAAACGCCATGGCGAAGCTCTTCTGCATATGCATCTGCACTTTCATGCGCCCCTTCGAAATACCTTCCGCGGCTTCTTGTACAGCCTCTGCGGCCAGCTCTTCATCTCGCCTCTCCATTAATTGAGCAAAGGTCATTTCCTTAATACGCGCCTGGCGCCGACTCTTTTCGCCAAAAATCTTGCCCATCGGCAATTTGATCGGCAACTCGCCGAAAAAGAGCGAGCGCATCGGCTCATTCGCCAGTCTCTCTGAACCTGAATCATCGCGTTGCTCTGCAGTGCCGTCTCTCAAAGTCAGCACCAGCGCATTATCAGTCTTATCAAAATCGATTTCACCTTCCTTCGCGCGCAAAAACAACTTCACGCGTTTCTCCCGGTCCAGTTCCCAGATCCAAAAATCCTGCATCAGCGGTCCTTCACGATCGCCCATGTAAATGACATAGCCAGGAAATTCACGAATGAAACGACGCTCCTCAATGAACCCGATCGGATTTTCACTGATGGCGCTTACCATCAAATGCTTATACGCTAAGCGCGACTGTGGCGCATAGTGCAAGTTCACTACGACCCCTACAATCATGCCAATAAACGAGATTACAAATACCGGCGCTGCGATCTGATAAAGGCTGATACCCGACGACTTCATTGCCGTAATCTCCTGCTGCGAGGACAATCGCCCCAAGGCCATCAACGTGCCAGTCAACACCCCCAATGGCAAGGCATACGCTGCCACATAGGGAATCAATAGCCCCATCAACTTAAGGAAAACGACAAAGTCCAGCTTCCCAGCAGCCACCAGTTCGGCAATATCACGCATCGCATTCCCAAGCAGCAACACGAACACGAACAGCCCCATGGCTAAGGCCGTGGAAACCAACACCTCCTTGAGGATATGACGATGTAGTAAATTAAGCATTTGCTGAAATCAGCATTTAGTAGTCAGAACGCAGGAATCACAAGCTACAAGCAGAGAGAAATAATTTTCTCTCTGCTTGTGGCGTTTCACTCTTCACACTTGGCGATTCACGCTTCAATCTACAATCATGCAAACCAAACAAGAAGAAGTTCTCCAGATTTTCCGCGATGGCGGTGCGCTCCTCAGTGGCCACTTCCTGTTACGCTCAGGCTTGCACAGTGCTCATTTCTTTCAATGCGCTCAGGTCTGTCAATATATGGACAAAGTCACGCGCATGGCTGAACTGCTAATAGAGGACCTGAAAGGCTACGGCGCCACGACGGTCGTGGGCCCCGCAATGGGCGGCCTCGTCATTGGCCAAGAAGTGGCGCGCCAACTCGGCCTGCGCTTCGTGTTTCTTGAAAAAATCGATGATAAGCTCGAACTGCGGCGCAACTTCAAATTCGCCCCGAGCGAGAAAGTTTTGATCGTCGAAGACGTCATCACTCGCGGCGGCCGCGTCACCGAAGCACTGCAGCAATGCCGCGTACACGGGGCAGTGCCCGTCGCTGTCGGCGTGATCGTCGACCGCAGCGCTGGCAAGACCACTTTCGACGTACCGCACCACAGCCTCGCCGAGCTCAGCTTTCCAACTTACCCAGCCGACCAGCTGCCTGCCGAGTTGCAAGGGACCGTGGCGACCAAGCCCGGTAGCTAAGTTGCGTATAAAACACTTATATAGATCGAACAAACCGCCGAACTCGAGACACTAGGCTTTACCCGCAGCACACAATTGCTCGATCAATCGAGCTATCGATCACCATCCTCCTTATGTTTAAATTCGACACCACCCTCAACCGCCTACGCAGTGTTGGCATTTTTGAGGCCATTTCATTCCTACTACTACTCGGCGTTGCAATGCCGCTGAAGTATGCGTTCGGCCAGCCGGAAATGGTGCGAATTGTCGGCATGGCGCACGGCGTACTTTGGATCCTGTATGTCGGACTGGCTGGGCTCGGACAAATCGACTACAAATGGCCACTGAAAACGACGGCGCTGCTAGTGATCGCCAGCATGCTACCATTTGGCCCCATGATTGCGGATGCCAAGTTACTCAAAAAAGTCGGATACCAGTCAGTCGATTAGCGGCGCACCCAACGACTTGCTTGCGCGATGCTGTATTGAAACTTGCGGGCATGTTCTCTAATCAGGAACGGCATATCCCATTGTTGTTGCAACTCAAAGCTCGATTCCAATGCGGAACGTAAGCCTGCAAACGAGTCCTCCGCCCCATCGCCGAGCCAATTCTCAGACGGGGTATATGCCTCGAGCCATGTGAATGGCGTGGTAATGAGCAACTGCCCTCCAGGCTTGAGTAACTGCGATAATCGCTGCAGCAGGCGCATAGGCTCGGGCAAACGACAGATCAAGTTGCAGGCAATGACGACATCGAATTGCCCAATGTCTTCACGAATGTGCTGTGCGTCGCCCTGCTCAAAATGCACCCGATTCGGATCGATCGCAGCATCTACTTTTAGATCCAGGAGCGTCGTGGCTGAGCCTTCATCCATCCGCCAAGCAGGATGCAGGCCTTGCGTCTTCATCCGATTGGCCGCATCAATAAATGCCTGCGAATAATCGATACCGACAACCTCTTCACAGTGGCGCGCCAACTCAAAGCTTGAGCGTCCCACTGAGCAGCCTAGATCCAGCCCGCGCGCGCCACTTGGCAGTGCTGCAAGCTCAACACCTTCGCTCACACAACGCTGCGGAAAGCCCAGCGCATCAGATCCGCCGAATGCGTAAGGAAACTGCTCCTCACCACTCGCATAGTGAAAAATTAAATACTGCTGAAGCAGTTCGTCTGATTCGTAAGGGTTCTGGGACATGGACTAAAAGCTATTTCTGGTTACCGGTATTTTCAACAGGCCAATTACTTTGTTACCGGTCGCGATTTATTCTGCGTTCGATTGAACCACAAAATACATCATCGGCACAACGATCAGGCTGAACAAATACCCAGTCATCAGACGACCAGAAGCGCTATTGCTTAATCGCGTCAATTAAGCCAACGAGATAATCCGATGGCTGATAGTGATGAATCAATACAGTTGCCTCACCGTTCTTAATCATCCGCGCTTCAGGCAAGCGGATCTCGGGAGTCTTGTGCGGCGCATAAAGCACATCATCATGCGAGGCGTTTTTATGCTCCTTAAACAAATCAGGGGTAATTTTGCCACCCAAATGATCATCGCGGCCAGTGGCGACATGGATTGTACCGAGTATCTTTTCGTCTTGGATATCACGCCCAGAAAAGGGCAGTACTTGGGTGCCGAAGCCCAACTCGCCAATCGCACCGATCATCGGATCGTCTTTGAGGCGGCGATTGTGGTCTTCGATCTCTGCATAATCACCATACACAAATTGTGACTTATAGATCATACCATCTTTGACGTGTAGTAGCCCAATCGTGCTTTCATCGTATTTAAACGGAAATACACCATCGGCACTTTCTGGGACAAAATAAACTTCCCCAGCAGGTAAATTCGCCACATCTGCCTTGCCAGCAGGACACAAGCCGTGGCTCTTCTGCGCCTCCTGCCCATTCGTATGTAACACCAATGTGTAAATTTTGCTTTCCACCTCAAAGTCGATCTCGAAACGGTCGGCTTGCGTCAGACCGCATCGGATACGCTCCGCCTCTTCACTCACGATATCATAATCGACCGCTAGCCCAGTATCTAGAATGATCTGATTCAGCCCATGTAAGGTCGCGCCACGAAAACCAAACTCTTTGCACTTAGCAGTGAGCGGTGCTGTTGCAGAAAAAGTCGAAACTGTCAGTATGATGTCATACTTGGTATAAATATCCCGATCCAAACTAAGCAGGTTGCCGGCTACATCATAACAAGCATCTGCCATATCGAGATTACTTCCGCCAGTCTCATTATAAGCATATAGCTCACCACCGATCCAGTTCATCGCCTCCAAACCACCCGCCTTGAAGCCCTGATAGAAGGTTTCATACCCATAGTTTTGAATGGATAGCGTATCGTCTTCGAGAAAACCAAAGTCCTCAATATCAGCCGGATTCGGCAAATCGATAAGAATGCAAACTCTCTCTCCAGTTCCAGCGCCGAAGCATGTCGTCAACAGACGTGTTAAACTGAATGGAGAAAAGGTGCGCTTGTTCGCGTCTAGGATCATAATTATAAAAATCTATTAAGTTAACAGTAGTTAGAAATTTGCATCCGCAAATAATCCTGTCAAAGTTTGGTTTGACTGATTTACAATATTAGAATCGAAGTCAGTCCCCCGAACTTACAACTTTACTGACAGATACCACTTATGAAGCGTTTTTTCGATATTTTCGCGGCAATGATACTCACCTGTGCGCTAAGCCTGCCGCTCCTAATCGTATGCATTATGCAGCTTGTGATCTTAGGCCGACCGATTTTTTTTCGACAGCAGCGATCGGGCAAAAAAGGTCAACCACTCTCTATCCTCAAGTTCCGCACCATGCGCACTGGCATCGGTAGCGATACCGAGCGTTTGATTCCTTGGGGTAAATTCCTGCGCTCGACCAGCCTCGATGAACTGCCTGAACTGTGGAATGTCTTGCGCGGAGAAATGAGCCTGGTCGGGCCCCGCCCTCTCCCAACGATTTACCTTGAACGCTACTCAACAGAACAAGCGCGACGCCACGACGTGCGCCCCGGAATCACTGGCTGGGCCCAAGTCAACGGGCGCAACGGACTTACTTGGAAACGTCAATTCGAACTCGACCTCTGGTATGTCAACAACCGCACCTTCTGGCTCGATATTAAGATACTCGTGTTAACGGTAGTTACCGTTTTTAAACGCGAGAATATTTCCGCAGATGGATACACAACACGCAGCGAATTCTTAGGAACCAAACAATAAAGCCTTGGTATACTGATTGCTTATGGCTGGGCGACTGTGCGAGGAAAGAGTGCACAAAAAGGCCCGTATCTTTTTTCAAAGACACGGGCCATAATACTGGCGATAACCTACT
>JAQXBA010000219.1 GCA_029252625.1 Opitutia bacterium
TTTCAACGCGATAGAAGTGAGAGTGTCCAAAGCCCAAGCGACAGCCGCACTGCCCCCCCGTCTCACGACGGAGGCCACAACAGGGGACAGGAGCCTGGCAAGTCTCCGCTCAACCAACAACCAACAACAAACAACTCCCAACCGCTACGCGCAGTCTATCTAGGCTCCATGGGCTCCGGCTACGACCTGCAAACGATCATCGACGTCGCCGCCCGCTGGAAGGCCGAAGGCGTCTTCCCGTTTCAAATTCATTTTGCAGGCGACGGCCCGCAGCGCAAAGCGCTTGAAACAAGAGCAGCCCAATTGGGGCTGACCAGCCCTCAACAAACTCCCCTCCTTGACGAGGAGGGGTGCCCGAAGGGCGGGGTGGTGCCCGATCAACTTTCGAACTTTAACACCTTAACACCTTCACACCCTGCGAGCTCCGCTCGCATCGTGTTTCATGGTCACGTGAAAAAGAACGCCATCAACGACCTCCTGCTCTCCGCCCACCTCGCGCTGGTGCCGAACCGGCCGGACAGCCTCGTGGCCTGCCCGTACAAGGCTGGCGAATACGCAGCTGCCGGCTTACCGATGATCTCTTGCCTAAAGGGCGAACTCGGGGACTTACTCAAACAGTGGAATGCCGGAACCGAATACAACGAAGGCGACGCTGCATCGCTGCAGGCCGCCTTCAAGAAGTATTCAACTGATCTGGAATTATTAAACCAGCAAAGCCTCAACGCACGCGAAATGGCGGAGGCGCTGTTTGATCGTAAACAGACTTACGCAACGCTCGCTGAGTTTATACTCGAAAATGATACGCCTGCGGCGTGATGACTAATGCGGACGGCGAGTCGCCATCCCTCCTTTAAAATTCCAGGCCTCAAGCCTCAGGTATCCTCCCTCACCCCTGCTCTCGAATCTTCAATCGGATCTGGTAGAAGTAAATCGCTTTGAGCAGAGAAAAATGAAAGCCCACCGCTCCATCACGAAAGCCCTTTTTGAGAAAATAACTCACAACAAAATAAGCAGGGGCAAACCACCACTTCGCGAGATTGCTATATTTCTTCTTTTGCCGATCCGTCAGATTTTGCCACTCTGCGCACCCCTGTTGCGATGACTGATGGCTAATGGCGGATGACTGAAGTCGCATCAACCGAATGTAGCGACATGCTTCCCAAGACGAATATTCATTGTGCTTGGCGATGCAATGCTTCAATCCGCGAAAATCATTGTGCTCGATCAGCGCACTGATTTCGCCAATCGAACCGTCGAGCACCGGATGCTCGTGCACCTCCATATCGAGGTGGCTCCAGTTGTCTTCTTCGATTTTTTCGTATTCACCCGCTCCGATTCGGAACAGCGCTAGTTTACGAAAGGCATCCCCCCCGCGGAGTTCCTGGCCCATGAAGTAGTTTGAAAAGTTCAACCAAAACCCGACATGCTCCGTGCTCTGAATCGCAGCCTGCACTTCTTCAATAAAGTCAGACGAGACAAATTCATCCGCATCCAAGAACAACACCCACTCCGTCTTAAAATTATAATTCCTCAGCGTCCAGTTACGCTTTTTAGGAAATTGACCGTCCCAGTCAAAGTTCAGCACTTCAGCGCCCATCTCACGGGCAACGACAGGCGTGTTATCTGAACTCCCAGAATCAACCACCAGCACCTGTCCCAATTTTACAGCAAGCGGAATACAACGACGAAGATTCTCAGCCTCGTTTTTAACAGGGATGACTATGGTTATATCACTCATTCAGAACGCTCCTTTATATATTTAGCCGGGTTCCCGCCAACAATCGCGCCAGCGGAAACATCTTTAACGACGACCGATGCAGCCGCCACAATCGCACGATCAGCTACCGTCACACTGGGTCCAATAAAAGTATCCGCACACACCCATACTTCATCGCCAATTTCAATGGGCGGCTTGATCAATGGCATTGCAGGATTCTTGTAATCATGCGTGCCGGCACACAAATGCACACGTTGCGAAATGGTCGAACGCTCACCGATGGTTACTTTGCCCAAATTATAGACCAACGCCCATTCTCCGATTGAAGAATCGTCGCCGATGTCTAAATTCCAGGGATAGTAAATCAGAGCCGAAGGGTAGATATTCACATTCGCTCCAACCTTTGCGCCGAAGGCTCGGAGGATAGCACGTCGCAAGCCAAAGCATGGCCGAGGCGTCAGGCGAAATAGACACTTCCCGAAGCCCCAAAGGACCCGTAAGAACAGTTCCTTGCGAGAGTATTTCGAAGCAGTTCGATTACCGGTAATATCTAAGTTACTCATTGTTTTTCCAGCGAAGCTGGGCACCGCTCATTTTCGCTCATTTGCCGCTTATTTTTGAGTGATGTATTCTTGAAGGATGAAGCGTTTCCACTCAACAGAAGGTGGTCCGAAATTAATGAGATGTCCAATCGGTTTTTTCGTAATGTGCATATAGTTGAGCAATTGTTGCTCATGCTCGGAGGTCAATGCCTTGACGGCTTTTAATTCAACAACTAATTCACCAAAAACATGAAGGTCTGGAATATAGCGTTTATTGAGGATATGCCCTTTATAGTAAACGTTGAGTTCCTCCTTCGACTGGAAGGGCATCTTCTGTAGCCCAAGCTCCCACTCAAGCGACTCCTGATAAATTTGCTCCTTCAGCCGCCCAAAGGGCACCCGCTTTAGTCGCTCTCCTCCCGCGGTGCGGGATCCGAGCAAATCTTTCGATTCACCATCTCCGCGCTGACGCGCTCCGTCTTCAATGAGGCCTCCGCCTAATTCACGGTGCACTTCAAAGGCAGCACCGATGAGAGCGTAACCTTCATCGCTCAAATATTCTTTTTGCTTCATTTAATTTTTCCAGCGTAGCTGGAGACCGCTGATTGACGCTAATTTGACGCTTATGCTTTTCCGGGGGCTTTTATTTTTCTCTCAATTAGCGTCAAATCAGCGACGGAGGTCTGCCGTAGATGGCGTAGCAAAATTAGCGGTTCCCGACGCAGTCGGCTACATAACAAAAATCCCTACGGGGCGGAGCCAGCGATGTTATGCATACCTCTTAGTGATTTCTCAAAAGCTCATCAATCGTTAACCGAATATCGCTCGCTATCTTACGGAGTAAACTCGGGGAAATATCCCGCCCTTTGTGCATAGGAACCGTAGTTGCACGACCATCTTCGTGCCTCAACTGGATGTGCGAGCCTCTTTGGCGGACCACGACGAAGCCCATTCTCTCTAGGAGCCGAAGCACTTCCTGAGGCTTAAGAACCGGAATATTGCCCATGCTTAAGCGGAAATTAATTGTGTGCCCACGAACTCACCTTCAAGAGCTGGCTCGCCGTCTTCCAAGAGCATTTGCAAGACCTCGTGCAGATTTTCCTTCAGTTCATCTAGCGTTTCACCCTGAGAATGCGCCCCGGCAAAACCAGGAATATAACCAACGTACAGTCCGGTTTGCGGGCATTTTTCAACAACTGCTGTAAAGTTTCTCATTTTGTAATTGTTCCCAAAATCTTTATTTAGTCAACTGGGATAATCC
>JAQXBA010000003.1 GCA_029252625.1 Opitutia bacterium
GGTTTCGAGGTCGAGACAGAAGCTGGTGTTGCGCATACCTGGTGACGCGACATAGACCCTCCCCTCCTCGACCACCGGACAGGCATACCAGCCGAGGCCAACCGGGCTTTTCCATGCGATTCGCCCTGTTCTTGGGCCAGGCGCAGTGCTGTGGCCAGTGTTGTGAATGTTGCCTTGAAACATCGGCCAGTTGGCATCCATATCACCGCCCGCAGGTACCGTGGAAGGATCGCCTTCGAAGGGTTGGAAGATCATACCGTCCGTCTTCAGCTTGCTTTGGATTTTCTCCAGCTTGGCGAAGCCTGCGTCGACTGTTTTAGCCATCTCGCGCAGCGCTTGGTCACGCGCCGCTCCCTTTTGGTTGAGCACCGCATTCTCGTGTTGGTAATATTGGTTGTCGTTACCAAAAAACGGATGCGTGTCAGCACCTTGCTGCTGCAAGGCAGCCAACCAGAGATACATTAGCAGCGAGCGATCGCGGTAATTGTCGGCGGTGGTCGGAGCGGAGCGAATTTCTTGGCGCGCGCGGTCGATGTCGGCGTCCCCACTGGACGGAGCCTCACTCCCCCGCAATAGGGAGTAGGATCCGGTAGTTAACAATAGAGTAACAGCAAAAGCTAATACATTCCGCTTAGACGTAATAATGGTTAGAATAATCAATGGAGATGACTGAGTCTAAAATCAAGGTGCGGGCGCTACTATTTCAGCACGGATGAACTGCTGCGCACTATTGCCTACTGGGGATGTGCTTCTGAAGCGTATGTGATCGGCTTCGTTGGCAACCACGCTGACATCAGAGCTACTCCAGGATGCAGGGTCAGTTAGATCAGACGAAACAGAGCCATTGATTTGGACGGTGCGCCGTGCATCTCGAGTGACGCTAAGCTCGAGGTATTGCTCTGCTCCATCGACCGTGAATTCGACTGCCGGCTGTGGCGCCAGCGAAGAGGCGACCAAGGGATCGCTCCCAAGCGCATATTCCAATAAGGTAGATTGTCCATCCCCGTCGGCGTCGAAGTCCCACTGACTGGACGAATCGTTCAAGTCTGGATCAGTAGCACCGAAAGTGCGGTAGCGCCATGAGTCAGGTGCGAGTAAATCGACTGGATTGGTGGCAGCGGTGTCGCCTTGGGTATTGTAAGAAGAGACTCGAAAGACAATGTCTTCATCGTTTGGATCAATAGTTAGATTCAGATTAACCGCATCATAACCCGTACGGATAACGGCGGCAGTTGTGCTGGCTCCTGAGGGCAGTTCCGCGATAATTTCAAAGGATCCCCCAGCAATCGATCTTTCGATAATGTAGCCGAGCTCATCACTAGCCGTATCCGTCCAGTCCAGTTTTAGAGTAGTCAGATCTAAAAACTGAGACTCCAACGCGTCGGGTGCAAGTGGCGCGGTCAAGGGCGCGGGCGAGAACTCGT
Organism: Opitutia bacterium; assembly: GCA_029252625.1. Lineage (GTDB taxonomy): Bacteria > Verrucomicrobiota > Verrucomicrobiia > Opitutales > Coraliomargaritaceae > Lentimonas. Next base: position 1,425 of record JAQXBA010000003.1, read on the forward strand.
TCGAACTGTCATCAAACTCCCTAAAAGGTCGGTTAGGAATTGACTCTAAATATCCCGCCAGTCGCTTTTTTAGATCGTAGGCGATCGCAGGCGATCCCGAGTAGATGTTGGTATCCTCCGTAGAGTCGGTAACAAGGTTGTAGACCTGATCATCATCGAAATAAGTTGAATTACTGTTAGCTGCAAGGGAACCAAGTTGCTTGTTACCAACATAGTAAGGGCGCGGCTCGGTATACTCGTCGGTTACCGTGTTGCCCTCGGCCCTTTGCCATAGGTAGCCGCTATCGATCTGACCGTAAATCCCTTGATCGTAACGAACGGCAATGTATTTGTGGTCTTTCGTCCGGACAGCGCGGGCGTAACCAATTTCAGCGAACACGTCGTCACGTATTGCGGTTTGAGTATTACTGTTGAATATCGCTCCTAGACTGAGACCGTCTACAGGCCGGGTCGGCAAGGAAGAGGCTCCGGTCAAGGCGAGCAGGGTCGGTGCCAAGTCGACGTGACTGACGATTTCGTCATAGCTACGGTTTGGAGAGCTAATGCCATTGGGCCAGTTGATTATCAACGGCACTCGCATACCAAGATCGAAGAGTGAGGACTTGCCCCAAATCACTGGCCCCTGCCCCGATCTGGTAGAATTTAGGTCTTTTTCACCGTGGTCGGAGGTGAAGATAATCATGGTATCATTGCGAATACCGTGCGCGCTGAGCTTGTTAACGATAGCAGCGATTGAGTAGTCGAGCCAGGTCTCGCGGGCGGAGATGAGTTCATTATTTTCCGGATCATTATTTACCTCATTAATGATATCCTGCCGAGTGGGCATGAAAGTGTAGTCTTCGTTCGGCAAGTAGCCCGCGCTGGTGTAACTATTATCGGCGGTGAGGGTTTTACTGAGATCGTTACGTACCGGCCCGTGATTGATGGTCGGCGCCATGTAGAGGAAGAAGCGTTCATCTTTATTTTCGTCGATGAAGTCGAGCGCACCTTTGGTAATCCATTCTTGGTTGTGAACATTGCATGCGTCATTATGGAGCTCCTTCAGGTTGGCCTTATAATAGCTGGAGACGTAGTCGAAACCGAAAGCACGCATCCGCTGACAGAGCACACGGTGGTTGTGCTTCATTTTTGCATTGGTAGTGGGGTCGTTAGCGGGGTTCGAGGCCTTGTCGTAGGTGAGCAGACCTTTGGCTGCCCAATTGTCTACATTGGTAAGATCGTCGTCGGT
>JAQXBA010000013.1 GCA_029252625.1 Opitutia bacterium
GTCGATATCGAAACCTTTGGCGTCGAGCTGATCGCTTCGAAGCGTTGGAACTCGATCGAAGCCATCGTCAGTTACACCTTCCTCGATAAAGATGAGGATTACGGCGACGACAGCATCGATGCGAGTTTCTATGCGCTCAACTACGCCAAGCACCGCATCACCCTCGGTGCGATTTGGTCACCCTGTGAGGCCATTCAATTCCGCATTGATAACGAATGGCGCAGCCAGGAAGACAACGATCTTCGGGGAAGTGACAACGAGGCACTCTTCACTCACATTGGCGTGAGCGTTTACCCGCCACAGATCGACGGCCTTGAGCTGTTCGTAGCAGTGGATAATGCATGGGACGACGATTATGAAGAAGTCCCCGGCACACCTGGCCGCAGCGACCAAGTGTCTTGCGGCGCCACGTACCGCTGGTAATTCATTTCGCAAAATCGAATCAGAGCCTTGCCGCACCGCGGCAAGGCTCTTTTTTTATATCATTCTAAAGGAGCAGATCATCCCCGAAACGCCGCCTTCAGTTCTCTTTCCTCAAGTCTCAGTTCTCTTTTCTCAAGTCTCCACACTCATGCTCTACCTCGCCATCGTCTCTCTGATCTGGGCCTTTTCATTTGGCCTCATCGGCAGCACCTTGGCGGGAGTTGATTCCTACTTCGTCGCCACGCTACGACTCGGCTGCGCGACCTTTATCTTCCTGCCTTTTTTGCGGACGAAAGACATCAGGAAAAGCGACTGCCTGCGACTCGTTGCTTACGGTGCGATTCAGTTCGGCCTGATGTATGTCTGCTACATCAAAGCGTTCAGCTATCTCCCCTCGCACCTGGTCGCACTCTTCACCGTACTCACACCCGTCTACGTGGTGCTCATCCACGACGCGCGACAACGCCGATTCACGCCGCGCTATCTATTTGCGGCCCTGCTCTCCGTGCTCGGCGCCGCGATCATTAAAGCTAAAGGCACACCCTCGGGTGACATCTGGATCGGCTTCGCACTCATGCAACTTGCCGGACTCGCTTTCGCCTACGGCCAAGTTTCCTACCGCGACTGGAAACGCCAGCATCCAAAGATCAACGATCATAACTGCTTCGCCCTACTCACGATTGGCGGCACGCTCTGCGCAGCGATTTTTAGCCTAATTTTCACCGACTGGGGAATGCTTGAAGTGAGCGGCGCCCAATGGCAAGCGCTGCTCTACCTCGGCTGCGTGGCCTCCGGCCTCGGCTTCTTCCTATGGAACAAGGGAGCCGCACTCAGCAACCCCGGCACCCTCGCAGCCTTTAACAACGCCGTCGTGCCACTCGCGGTGCTCAGCTCTCTGTTTGTCTTCGGCGAGATAGACCACACCAACACCGAGACCCTCGTGCGCCTAGTCATTGGTGCAGGGCTGATTACGACTGCAGTAATACTCGGTCAACAACGTCGTTCTGCCAAAGATGGCTCAGCAAAAAATGGGTAAGCAAAATACTTGGCAAAGTCAGTCTAACAAAAAAATTCGGACGAAGATTCCGCCCGGATTGTGTTAAGAGTGCTTTGCTTCTAGCTTAGAATCCGTAGGCAATGCTGAAATTAAGTGAGTTGGATGTGTAGTCCTCGTTAATCTCGGCAAAATACGCGACACCAACACTCAATTGTGTCGAAATCTGGCCGCTGAGACTGGCAACTAAGCTGAGTGTATCAGCGGAAATGTCTTGATTGACATCCGTATTAAATGAAGCGCTCCCACCATTCACCAAGCGAGCTTTGACAGTATTCTCAGTATCCATGAATTCATGTTGCCAACTTGCCTGCGCACCCCAGTGCCAAATAATATCGTCTATTGCTACTACCGAATAGGCAACTCGCACACCAAGATCACTTCGCAGACTGTCTAGCTCTTGATCGTCGACATTTAAGCCCAGAGAGCCAGCGTCAGATTCGCGGTAATCATCGATCCACAAGCGGTCGTAACGCAGGCTCGTGATGAGCCCTACGACCGTCGCATCTCCAAGTTGATAATCATAACCACCACCGATGACAGAATTTAGTTCATATCCTTCGGAATCAGCCTTTGCACTTTCGCTGATTGTTCCTGCGCTCACAGTGCGCTCAAAGTCGTATTCATTATAGCCGCCACCGAGGTAAGCATTGACATACCAGCCACTGTATTTTTCCGATGAGCCGTCCTCGAAATAGCTGGCATAGACACCGACTTTCAAACTGTCCGTATCAACCTGACCGCTGTTGTCATCCAACTCAGCATCTCCGGATGAATAGCCGAGCGTGACGCCCGCCACGAGCTGGTTGTTGATATAATAGTCAGCGCCCACGTTGATGCCTGTGGTTTGAAAATCGAAGCCGATCGCCTCCTTGGTCTCATCGATATCTCCGACTTGACCAGTGCCAATTGCATAAAGCCCCCACTCCTGCTTTGGGCTCTGAGAATCAGGGCCACTGGGGCCACTGGGCGCAATACGCTGAGTTGAGGCGCTGCTATCTTGGTTACCATTGCCATCTCTGAAATTGAGGTTCACTGCGTGGGTCGGAGTGCCTTGGCTGCGACGGACCTGCACCAAGCGATTCCAGATGTTCTGTGTCTGCGCCGAATTATGAGACGCAAAGACTTGGGAAATCATACCCAAATAACGCGGCGACATTTGATCGAGGGCATTTCGCACCTCGTCATCCGGCAGCTCAGCCAATTCGCTGAAGAAATCGTTAAGGTCGGTGGAGTTCGATCCGGCAGCCACGAGCGGATCAAGTACCATCGCCAGCGCTTGTTGGTTTTTCGTTTGCGCGACTTCCATTAGCTGGAGCACTGGAACATAATTAAGTGTGATAGAAAAACCCGCAAATGAGCCAGTGACAGTGCTTTCATTATCTGAGATTTGGAGCAGCCATTCTCCGTTAGGATCGATCCCTGCAAAACTGATAAAATCTACCAGAGTATCATTAACGCCGGCGTCCGCGCCTGAGTCAACTAGGTTGCCTGGGGTTTGAGATGCGGGCGCATAGATCCCCGGAGCAAGGTTCGACAGCGGCGCGACCTCTTTAATGGTTTGAAGTGCTCCAACTTCAAAGGTAAAATCTCCCAGGGTAAAATCACTCGTAGTTCCCAAAGGAGCGCCACCGGGGCGATCAAAGAGTATTGCAGATACACCGCTTGGCGTGTGCGTGATTGAGGCCCGCAAGTGACCAGCATGCGCATGATTTAAAGCGTGAATTGTAATCGAATCGAATGAATTAAGTATGGCAGGCGAGCCAGTATCGATATTTAGACTGGCCGAAACCCCACTTGAAAAATCATCAGTAATGAAAATAACATCGGTAGCAGAATTAAAAACTGACTGGCTGAGCAACATAGAGCATAGCAACGTTTGCAGGAAGGTAAAAAGTGTAACTATTAAACATTTCATAACGTTATATATGATAGCTTTAAAAACCCTGTCAATTAATTAATAACGTTTAATTAAAAAGCTTTAATATTGAACTACCAACTAAGATCGCTAATCATGTAATGCTTACAAAATACTGATCTTGATGGGGACCTTCCAACAGGGCAAACCGACCATCTACATCAATCCATTAAATTGAAGGGCTGATGAGTCTCACCGCCACGCTAATGATTCAAAACAGCAGGTAATAGACCCGCCAATCCACCAGCAATGAAATCCAAGCTTTCAGATGTTCATGGCGATCGGAATGCGACCCAAGGGATTAGATTAATTGCATGCATAATACCCTATCATTTAACACAAAAGCGCTTATCGACACTTGGATCGGTTAAAATCGCCAGTGGACTTAAGGCTCTTAAGGGAAATTTGCGCGAATACGCTAAATTTTGAAACTTATCTGAAAATTAGAAGATATACAGATATCTCTTAGTATGCTCTCAAAACGACTACACCTCTTCCTGCTTCTACTCTCTGCCCCCTGGCTTTCGGCAGAACCCCTACTCAGCTCATGGCATACATTAAATTCTGGTCAATACGCACGGATCTACGAAACGACTGCGGACCAGATTGCGCTCAATGCGGTCACCACGTGGATTCATCCAAACAATGGCTCAGGTCAAACTGAACCTACCTACGCAGGCGTCCACGAGATCACCTATACTAGCAGCGATGTCTACATCCGCACGTCCGGCCTGGGCTTTCACGTTATGGGCCCTTGGTACGGCAATGAAGCCAAGACCAACCTCTTTGTTAATTATCCTGGCAATTCATCAACAATCTACCGCTTTCCACTAGACCCCGGAATGGTTCCAGTGAGTAAAACTCGGACAGGGGGCGGCTCGATCGGATACTTTGTCGATGGTATTGCCATGTTTGATAGCCGCGATGCCTTTTCCTATAGCACTGTAAATAATGCCGATGCTCGACCTAACACGGCTTTTAATGGCGACGGCATCTGGAATCGCGATGCCTACATTAACGAATCCGTCACCTTCGACTCGGCCAATGCTCACCAAGCAGGCGAAAATCACCACTACCATGCAAATCCTCCGGGACTTCGTAGCTTACTTGGCGACAGTGTCGATTACGTCCAAGTCTCAAACACCTATACCGAGAATTTTAACGGCACTCACTCTCCCATCATCGGCTGGGTTCGAGACGGCTATCCGCTCTACGGCCCGTATGGCTATGACGACCCAGACGACCCGACTAGCAGCGTTCGACGCATGATATCAGGCTACACCACTCGCGACGGATCCAACGGGACGACGAACCTCAACAACACTGGCCGCACCTCGCTGCCAAGTTGGGCCGCAGCAGTTCAAGGTATCAATGCCACACTCAATGCCGGCCAATATGGCCCCGCGATTAACGCAACTTATCCGCTTGGACACTATATTGAGGACTATGATTACCTCGGCAACCTCGGATTTACACTAGACACTGATTTCGACCTTGATGAGCATAATGGCCGTTTTAGCAAAACTCCCGAATATCCTGACGGCACCTATGCATACTTCGTATCTATCGATGCCATCGGCACCCCAAAATACCCCTACAACATCGGCCGCACTTTCTACGGAAGCCCGACAGGCGCAAATGTAAACACCCTTCCCGCCACAGCCGAGATCTACTTTGAAGGTGGCCCCGAAGTCACACTACTAATAGACAGCCTTGCAGTCGAACCCACCGCTGGCGATGTCACGCTGACTTGGAGCGGCCCAGAAGGTGGCACCTATCTCATCGAGCGCAGTGCCGACCTTGAAGAATGGAAGATACTCGACGACACGGCAGAAAACGAATTTGGCTCACTCGGATCGACCCCCGATTCAGTCCGTGCGCTCGACGAAGCAAAACAATTCTACCGCGCAAGCCTCACCACCATCGAAGCCTTCGACGATGAGGGCTTTGAATACGAGGCAATCGCTTTCTCAGAATTCACTGCCAGCTTCTCGCCGCTCCCACCGCTCGATGAAATCAACAGCATTACTGTCGGCGGTGCCACTGCAACGATCCTCAGCTACGATGCCGCAACTGGAACGCTACAGTTGGACTTCAATGAGGACACATTCACACCTGGCTCATCTTACACAGCAGAAATAAGCTACTCACCTTTAAGTGGATCCGCGACTGTAGTCAGCTCGACGAATACCTATGATGTGGCTCCACTGCGTAATATACTCTTAGTAATTCTAGATGACTGGGGCATCGATTCCAGCCCAGTCGATAACAATGCAACTTTAAACCCAGGCACCACATTTGCGCCGATGCCAACCCTGGAAGCGCTCGCCGACCGCGGTCTACGATTCACTAATGCATACGCACAATCCGTCTGCTCACCCACACGTGCCACCATCCTGACCGGTCGCTATGGCTTTCGTCACGGTGTCGGCGATCCTGCCACTCCTGCGCTGCCTTTTAGCGAACTCGCACTCCCTGAAATCTTCACAGCGCAAACCTCTCCCTATAAACTCGCCACCTTTGGGAAATGGCACCTTGGCGGGGGCAACACCGGCCCTGAAGTTTTGGGTGGTTGGACCCATTTTGCAGGGATACTTGGAGGCGGTGTCACGAATTATACCGACTGGAGCAAAACAGTAAGCACCGCGACTATCCCAAATAACACTATCAATAATTTCGCTACGTATAGCACGACTGACCAGGTCAACGAAGCAGTCTCTTTCATCAACAGCAATCCAAACGATCCGTGGTTTATATGGTTGGCCCTTAACGCCCCTCACACACCTTTCCATAACCCACCAAGTAATCTCCACGATTACCCAACCTATGCCACTGACGTCGATGGAAACGTTGCAGGCACAGATCGTCGCGGTGCTTACGAAGCTGCCCTACAAGCACTCGACACTGAACTCGGACGCCTGTTCGCGACTGTCGACCTCGACAACACCAACATTATCCTCATCGGCGACAACGGCACACCTGGTGCCGTCGTCCAAGCCCCATACAGCACCGACCACGCCAAAGGCTCACTCTACGAAGGAGGTGTCCACGTGCCACTCATCATGGCCGGCCCTGATGTCACTCGCACTGGCCTCAGCAACAAACTCGTGCACTGCGTAGACCTCTTCTCGACTATTCTTGAGCTCGCAGATATCGACGTAGCCAGTGCCACTGCAGCCGTTGACAGCATCGATTCCGAGAGTCTAATCCCCATCTTTAAAGGCCAAGATTCCGTAGAACGTTGCGTCGTCTCCGAGCGCTTTAACAGCGCCACGAATAACAATGGCCGCTCCATCCGCTCTAACGATTATCCTGACTATAGGCTCATCATCTTCGGCGACCCAACAGACCCAAGCGACACCTCAACTTATGAGATGTATCATGTAGTCGACGATGTGAACCAACAAGTTCCACTCACCATCCCCGCAGTGCTCGGCGATGCACATTATTACGCTTATAATGCACTCATTGCGAAGGACGTCGACCTCGGCCCAACTGCAGTCGTCGTCTCAGGCGACACTCTCTACCTACATCTCGAAGAAACCACGGGGCCATCCAGTGCTCCTCAAAATCAGAATGTCGATCCGACTTCCATCGTTGTCGATGGAGTCGCAGCGACTTATGTCGGTCGTGTCGACCAAACCGACACCGATAATCGCTATTGGGTCAAATGCACACTTCCAAATACGATCAGCGCTCCCTATACGACTGCAACCGTAACCTTTACAAACGTTTCAATGGGCGATGCGACCCGAGTCTTTGTGACCACAGAGATCTTCGTTGCGCCTTAATAGACATCGAATACGATTATTTTGTCTTTCACTGCAATGTCGACACCCCTCAATAAAACCACCTGTTTAATTGTATCCATAATTACAATACTTTTTATATCAATTACAAGCGCAGGTAGCGTAGGAATCTCGCTTCAACACACTGTAATAGGCAAGCCACTCATCCTCGATTCTCTGCGTTACGAAACCTCGGCCGATGAGACCTTTTCTATTTCTCGGCTCAGCTATCTACTCAGTGAGTTCGAGCTACAGAGTACCGCAGGTAATTGGCTAGCACTGCCAAACTCGATCCAATGGATCGACGCGAAAAAACACCGCACTCAAATACAGCTGGATTCAATTCCCGAAGGAGACTTTAAGGCGATACGGTTTAATCTCGGATTGAGCGAAGTAGTTAACCACAGCGACCCGAACCTTTATGCCGCCAAGCATCCGCTCAACCCGAGCCTCAACAATCTTCATTGGAACTGGCAGACGGGCTACATCTTCCTCGCTCTCGAAGGCACCTACCGCCAGTCCAATGGTCAACTTTCCGGCTACGTCTATCACTTCGCTAATGATCCGCAGCGCACCACGATCACCCTCACACTGGCAAAAAATATAAGCGCTAATGCCGCACTCGACATCGATTTTGATATCGCTGCATTGATCAATGCGCCAGCGCCCATCTCCTTTTTAAAAGACGGAGCTTCAACGCATTCCCGCGAAGGTGATCCGATTCCTCAGGCCTTAAAAAGAAATATCCCCGGGGCCTTTCAAATCAAGCGTATCCGCACCACCGCTCCGATAGAAGCCGACGCAGGCCCTCAGCCTATTGATCTGCCGACTGCACAGACTCCCTACCCCTTCAAACTGAGCAGACGCCTTCCCATTCCATCTCTGCCACTCGACAATCCGCTCATCGTCGAACGCATCGAACTTGGCCGACGGCTGTTTCACGACTCTCAACTCTCGATTGATAACACCATCGCTTGCGCCTCCTGCCATCAGGAAGGTCACGCACTCTCGGATCCAGCCCCGACTAGTGCAGGTGTGAACGGTCAATTCAGCCGTCGCCACTCCATGCCGCTATTTAACCTGGCATGGAAAGACTCCTTTTTCTGGGATGGCCGTGCGCACTCACTGCGCGAGCAAGTCCTAATTCCGATCGAAGATCCCAGAGAAATGGGCGAATCTCTAGACCATGTCATCGAAAAACTTTCTGCGGACGCGGATTATCCTACACTTTTCCGCAATGCCTTCGGCTCTGGTTTGATCACTCCACAGACTATTGGCTTAGCACTTGAAAACTTCCTCCTCAGTCTCACATCCTATAATTCCAAGTTCGATCAGGCAATGAGCGGTGAAGCCCAACTCAGCTCCAGCGAACAACGCGGATTTGAGCTCTTCATGACCGAATTTGAGCCACGCTCTCGCCAATATGGCGCGGATTGCTTCCACTGCCATGGGGGCGCCTTGTTGACTGACAACCGTTTTCACGACAACGGCCTCGAAGCCACCAGTGATCTAGGCCTTTTCGAAGTCACTCGAAATCCGATGGATGCGAACAGGTTTTCCACACCTTCATTGCGCAACATCGCTCTGACTGCGCCCTACATGCACGACGGTCGCTTCCAAACCCTCGAGGAAGTTGTCGAGCATTACAGCAGCGGAGTCACATCACGAGAGACCCTCGACCCGAATTTAGCAAAACATCCAACAGCCGGATTACAACTCTCAGCACAGGACAAAACCGCACTAGTCGACTTTCTGAAAACACTGAGCGACCCACGGTTCGTGCAGAACTAAGATCGAGGTCTGCATAGGACTCAGGTGCCGATCCAAACCAATGCTTGAGGCTCAATAGGGTAAGTGGCCCGAAAAGGCTTGAAGCTAGAGAGTTGCAGGACAAATTACTCCGCTTTTCCAAGTTTACGCAGATTTATATATGAAAACACTCAAATTCGCAGTTCTTCCCGGTGATGGCATCGGTCCTGAAGTCATGACAGTCGCTCTCGACGTCCTTAAAGCCACAGGCGACAAGTTCGGTTTTGCGCTCGATTATGCGCACGCAGACATCGGTGGTGTTGCAATCGACAACCAAGGCGTGGCCTTTCCGGACTCGACCAAGCAAATCTGCGAAAACGCCGAAGCAATCCTATTTGGCTCTGTCGGCGGACCGAAGTGGGAAAACCTGCCACCCAAAGATCAACCTGAGCGTGCGGCCCTGCTGCCGATTCGTAAAGCATTCTCGCTTTACGCCAATGTGCGCCCAGGCCTGCTCTATCCACAATTGACTGAAGCCTCGCCACTCAAAGACAACCGCATCCCCAACGGCATCGATATCGTCTGCATCCGCGAGCTCACCGGTGGCATCTATTTTGGTCAGCCAAAGACCACCACCACACTTGAAAATGGCGAAGAGCAAGCGATCGACACGATGGTTTACAAGACCAGCGAAATCGAGCGTATCGCCCAGGTCGCCATCGACACCGCGAAAGCACGCGGCAACCGCGTCTGCTCGGTCGACAAGGCCAACGTGCTCGAAACCTCGGTCCTCTGGCGCAAGGTTGTTACCGCCTACTTTGCCAAGCACGCTCCAGAAATCGAGCTCAGCCACATGTATGTCGACAACGCCGCGATGCAACTCGCACGCGACCCAAATCAGTTCGATGTGCTATTCACTGAAAATATGTTCGGCGACATCTTGTCCGACGAAATGGGTGTTATTTGTGGCTCCCTCGGCATGCTGGCATCTGCCAGCCTCGGCGCGGAAAAGAACAAGCTCGGCTTTCCATTTGGACTGTATGAGCCATCTGGCGGCACTGCACCAGACATCGCGGGGCAAGGCATCGCCAACCCCTGCGCACAAATCCTTTCGGGAGCGATGATGCTTCGTTACAGCTTTGGCGAGTTCGAAGCCGCAGCTGCGATCGAAGCTGCAGTTGAGAAAGCTGTCACCAGTGGCACTCGTACTGGCGACATCGCCTTCGGCCTCGACTCCGTAGGCACCAAAGCAATGGCCGCCGCCGTGCTCGCCAATCTGCAGGACGCCAAGTTTAACCACGGATGAACACAGATGGAAACGGATAAAGAGAGCAAATTAGCCAATGCAGATCTCACTCATGAGATTATTGGATGTTCCTTTGAAGTGCTCAATGGGCTCGGGCACGGCCTGCATGAAAAGCCTTACGAAAATGCACTCGTTGTAGAATTCACTCTACGCGAGATTCCGTATGCTCAACAACAAGAGATCTCCGTTCTCTATAAAAACATTAAGGTTGGTAAATTCATTCCCGATCTAATCGCTTACGGGGCTATCGTTGTTGATACGAAAGTCATCGATCGTATCACCGATCAAGAACGAGGACAGATGCTTAATTACTTAAAAATCACTGGCCACAAAGTGGGCCTCATCATCAACTTCAAAGGCCCAAAACTAGAATGGGAACGCATCGTCCTCTAATGCTATTCGTGTTAATCCGTGTCCATCCGTGGTTTAAATACATATCCGTCCCACAGCACTTACTTTCCAATGACCTCCTCCGAAATCCGCCAATCCTTCCTCGACTTTTTTGCTTCGAAACAGCATACGCCAGTGCCATCGGCTTCGTTGATGCCGCAGTCGCCTGGATTGCTCTTCACCAATGCGGGGATGAATCAATTCGTGCCCTACTTCCTCGGCAGCGAGAAGGCACCTTACACACCGGCACGTGCGACCGACACACAAAAGTGCATCCGTGCAGGCGGCAAACATAACGACTTGGAGGATGTCGGCTACGACACCTATCACCACACTTTCTTCGAAATGCTTGGCAATTGGTCGTTCGGTGATTATTTCAAAAAAGAAGCCATCGAGTGGGGCTGGGAACTGATCGTCGATGTCTGGGGTGTGCCAGCTGAACGACTCTACGCCACGGTGTATGCCCCCTCGGAAGGCGATCCCTCCTCGTTCGACCAACAAGCCTACGATTTATGGGCCACTCTGTTTGAGAGCAAAGGTCTCGATCCGAAAAAGCACATCGTCAACGGCAACGTGAAGGACAACTTCTGGATGATGGGCGAGACCGGCCCCTGTGGCCCATGCTCTGAGCTGCACGTCGATCTAACCCCGAATGGCGACAGCGCAGGCAAGCTCGTCAATATGGATTCCGATCTCTGCATTGAGATCTGGAACCTCGTCTTCATCCAATACAATGCAGAAGCTGACGGAAGTTTCCGCGATTTACCTGCCAAACACGTCGACACCGGCATGGGCTTTGAACGCGCTTGTTCGCTCATCCAAAACACCAAGGGCTTTACCGACTTTTCGCAGAAGCCCACCAACTACGCGACCGACGTCTTCCAGCCGATCTTCCGCACCCTCGAAGCACTCAGCGGCAAGACCTACGCCGACATCTATCCCGGTGAAGGGCTCGAAAAGTCCGACACACTTGAGCAAGCAATCGCTTTTCGTGTCATCGCCGACCATATTCGCACACTCAGTTTCTCCATAGCCGACGGCATCCTGCCCGGCAACACCGGTCGCAACTACGTGCTCCGCCGCATATTGCGCCGCGCTGTTAAATACGGTCGTGCCCTCGGCTTCGACGGCAGCGAACCGTTCCTACCTAAACTCGTTGATACACTGATCACAGAGTTCGCGTCCGTCTTCCCCGAAATCAAGACACGCGCCGACGCGATCAAAGACACCCTCGCGACTGAAGAAAACAGTTTCAATAAGACACTGGATCGCGGTCTACAACTCTTTGAAAGCCACGCGGGCAAATCGAATATCTTCCCGACGGAAGATGCCTTCAAGCTTTACGACACCTACGGCTTCCCGCTCGACCTCACTGCCCTGCTCTGCCGTGAGCGTGGCATCACGCTCGATGAAGCAGCCGTCGAAGCGCGCATGCAACAAGCCCGCGAACTCTCGCGCGCATCGCAAAAGAAAACCATCGTCCGCGCGCTCGACCTCAGCTCCGAAGCGATCACCGAATTCCTCGGTTTCGATGCTGACTCTTGCGAAGCAAAGATCCTCGAAGTCCACCAACAAGACCGGCAGCTCCTCATCATCACAGACAAGACTGTGCTCTTCACCGAAATGGGTGGCCAAGAAGGCGATATCGGCACAGCGACGATTGACGGCGTAACCTATCCTATTGCGGGTGTTCAGAAGATTGGCCATGCAACAGCACACATTCTTGAGGATGTTCAACATTCAACCTTCAGCGCTCAACAATCAATTACGATTGTACTTGATCGTACGCGTCGCCTGCCGATCGAAGCGCACCACACCGCCACACACCTACTGCACTGGGCGCTACACGAGGTCGTCTCGACCGACGCCTCTCAACAAGGCTCCAGCGTTTCACCAGATCGCCTACGTTTCGACTTCAACTCCAAGGCACTCACGCCGGCTCATATCACTGAGATGGAGAACAAAGTAAATACTTGTATCCAAAAAGCGGAGACTGTTTCCTGGATCGAGCTGCCACACGCCGAAATCAAAGGACGCGCAGATGTAATGCAGTTTTTCGGCGACAAGTATGGCGATCTCGTGCGCGTAGTGCAAATCGGTGGCGAACCAAAAGTACTCAACGGCTACTCGATGGAACTGTGCGGCGGCACACATGTGCGCAACACATCCGAGATCGGGTTCTTCAAGATTAAATCCGAAGGGGCCATCGCTTCTGGCGTCCGCCGTATCGAAGCCCTGTGCGGGTCAGCCGCGTGGAACTGGCTCAACGAAATCGCCGAAAAAGGCACGGCTGAAGAAACGGTTCTGCGTGCCAAATTAGATCAGTCGAATCATGCGCTGAGCGAGGCAAAACAGAGCCTGGTTGAGCATGCGGAATTCCCACATATTATGGGGGCACTACTCGCCGGAGGCAAAGATCCGCATCAGATCAATGCCACAGTCAAAAGTTACCAAAAGCATCTGGTCACTCTCCGAGAGGCATGTGTTGATGCGGACAAGAAAGTCAAAAAAGCACAGGCCGCTGGTGCGACCCAAATAGCCAAGGCCATGCTCGAAGAGCAGGATCTCGCAGCTAATCTCGTGATCCACGCCGAAGGCCCTGCTGCGCTACTACAAGAGTTGATGAATGGCCTCAAGCAACAGCAATTCGCGCAAGCAGCCTTCTGCATCATCGACGATGGTGCGAAGCTTCATCTCGGCGCGCTGTGTGGCAACGATGCGAAGGCAGCGGGACTCATGGCCGGCAAGCTGGTCCAAACCCTCGCTCCGGTTGTCGGCGGCAAAGGCGGCGGAAAGCCAGACATGGCACGCGGCGCTGCTCCGGATCGAACTAAAGTCAACGAGCTCGAAGCCGCAGCCAAGCAGGCGCTAAGTGTTTAATTCACAGCGCACTGTAAACACTGTAGGTGTGCCCAAGGCCCGCCACTACAATTAGCTTAACGCTCCATAAACTGGTAATACAACAAACCAGTGAGCGCCAGTGCGTGACCGATCTTACATTCTTTCGCCCATTCAAAGACCTCTGCTTCCGCAACCACGCGAATTTCTATCTCCTCGTGCTCATCCCATTCGGTGCCATCCGCATGCAACGCCACATTATCCGCAAACACGACATGGCAATGATTATTCAGGATCGCTGGGTTCGGTCGACAGTTTCCAATCAAACGCCCACTCTGCGCTACATAGCCAGTCTCTTCGCGCAACTCACGTAGCCCTGCTGCCACTGGATCTTCACCAGCATCAATAATACCACCCGGAAACTCCCAGGATAGCGCATCAATGCCCCAACGAAATTGACGCACCAGTATTAATTCACCAGCACGGGTTCGGGCAATGACAATCACCCAGTCGCGTGAATCGATATAATAAAACTCACCTTCCTTGCCTGTATCCGTATGACGATAGCGACGCGCACGTAAATCCCACACGCGACAAGCGTTGAGTAGTTTATCGTCCAATAAATCCCAGCTCTGTGGAGCGCAAGATGCGTCCGGATCAGACATTACTTAGCAGGAATTTGAATCGTTTGGCCAATTGCCAAGCGGCGCGGATCTGCATCTGGATTCGCATCGAGAATCGCTTGGACGGCGACGCCAAACTTGCCCGCAATCTTACCAAAATTATCTCCGGATGCGATCACATAAGAGCTGCCAGCTCTAGGAACAACTGAGTTGGCAGCAGATCCAGCATCGTTCGATGCAGTACTCGCTAGCTGGGTTGCGGGCGCAGTGCGAAAACCCGCAGCGGCAAATTCATTGAGCATCTCAGCGGTCTTTACGATCTGCTCGCGATTGGTATTAAGTTCACCAGCGAGCTTTTTAACCGCTTGTTCACCTTGCGAGCTATAAACTCGCAGACGGTTCACTGCCTTAGATTGCTCAGACATTTGGGCGGCGATCTCGGCGACCTGCGTCTGAAACCCGCTGATCACTTTTTCGATTTTAGCCGAGCTGGTTGCGCCCGCGGAGACGGACTCATCGATTGGGTTCAACCGTTGATTTGCGGTCAGCCCGAAATATAGGCCAGCAGCGCCGAGAACGATTCCCAACACTGCAAGTGCGACGGGGATCATATTACTAGGGGATTGGTTCGCGTCATCTTCCATAAAATGAGCACGTTAAGACATTTACTGGACTGTGCAAGCAAGGGATACGCGATGTTGCCACAGATGCAAAATGTTCCCAACTTAGCCACAATGCCGAACCAACCAGAGCCATTAAAGCGACTCATCCGCCTGCTACTATTGCTGCTAGTCCCAGCACTGATAAGTGCCGCCACGGTTTACTATATTTGGAGCGCATATCCTGAACTCGAAGATTGGAAAACGCTCGGCTCCAGTGGATATGCTTATTTGGAAGCGCGCCCGCTCTTATTAGTGCTCGTATTAGCAACACTGCCAGGTATCGGATGTCCCATGAGCCCGCTGCTTATTATCTTCGGTATTGTCATGGGGCCACGCTTTGGGCTGCCCGCGACTTGCGCGATTGGCATTGCCGCGACCAGTGTCTGCTCGATTTGGACGTATGCTTTAGCCTCCGGCCCCCTTCGGGTCTTTTTGAAGACACATCTATTGAAAAAGTGGATGATTCCAGAGTTTTCAGATAGCAATGCGCTGCGCCTCGGCATCATCATCCGAATCACACCGGGCATCCCCTATCCCGTGCAGAATGTCGCCCTCGGCGTGATGGGGATGCGCTTCAAGACCTACTTGCTTGCATCTCTGCCAGCACAGAGCCTTTACACTATCGGATTCATTGTCACCGGCGGCGCACTTTTTGAAGGCCGAGCTGGACTGGCGATCACAGCCGTATTGTTCCTAATCGCCATAATCCTCGTCACACGTATATTGAACAAACGAAGCACCAGCCATGTTGGATAATCTTATCAGCCCCACCTCTGACCAAGTATTAAAAGTCACCGAACTAACTCGCCAGATCAAGGCGCAGTTAGAAGGTCGCTTCACTCAGATTTGGGTGCAAGGCGAGGTCTCCAACCTTCGCCGGCAAAGCTCGGGGCATGTCTATTTCTCGCTCAAAGACACTGGTAGCCAGCTTCCCTGCGTACTGTTTGCCCGCGATGCCGCTCAACAAGGATTTCAACTGGAGGACGGCATGGAAGTGCTATTATTCGGCAGTCTATCCGTTTATGCACCGCATGGACGCTACCAGTTGATCGCCAAAATGACCATCCAAAGTGGCCAAGGGCGTTTGCAAATGGAGTTTGAACGGCTGAAACAAAAGCTCGCCGCTGAAGGCTTGTTTGAACAAGCGCGTAAGCGCTCGCTGCCTACACTGCCAATGCGCATAGCCGTGGTAACCTCTCCGACAGGTGCGGCGCTGCAAGACTTCCTGCGCATTCTCCGTCGTCGCAATTACAAGGGCGAAGTCGTAATATTCCCAGCACGCGTGCAAGGCAAAGGAGCCGAACAAGAGGTGGCCGCGATGCTGGAATATGCTGGAGCGAGTCAGAATTTCGACATCATCGTCATCACTCGCGGTGGTGGCAGCATCGAAGACCTCTGGGCCTTTAACGAAGAAGTGCTCGCACGAGCGGTTGCTGCCTGCCCGCTGCCAGTAATTTCAGCCGTAGGCCACGAAATCGACACAGTCCTGACTGACTACGCCGCCGACCAACGTGCCGAGACGCCTTCCGCAGCAGCCGAGTTAATCTCATCACTGATGATCGAAGCTGAGCAACGTCTCGAGCACGCCGAGAGCAACTTGCTGTATTGGATCGAAACGGGCATCGCTGAACGTCGCCAAAGTCTGAGCGCGCTTCAGTCGAAAATGCATATCATCGCGCCCGAACGTCAGGTCGAAATGCTCGGCATGAGGCTCGACGATCTCGAGAATCACCTGAGCCAAGCCCTGCAAACACGTCTGCATCGCGAACGCACAAAGCTCGCGCAACATTCACAGAGCCTGGCCGAGCATCACCCTCGTATCAAAATCAGTTTAGCACACCAAGCGCTCGAAAACCTACAGCAGCGCTTTAATCGAGCGACTCAAGTCGACACGCATACAAAAAGCGAGCACCTCCTGCACCTGCAGAAACGCCTAGATAACAGCAGCCTAAACGCCACAATACGGCGTGGCTTCGCGGTGCTAAAAAGCACCGACGGCGCAATTATTAGTAGCGTCCAAATCGGCCAAAACCAAGATCAGATCACCGCTCAATTGAACGACGGAGAAATCGCATTAAAAGTGCTAAAACCAGGTTGATGCGTCTTCAAAAGACCAAGAAACTCATCAAACGATAGGTCAATCGACCGCCACGCGGCGAATTCACTAAAATTACTTCGTCAGAAATGAGCCCGTACAGCTTCAGTAGTGAGCAGATCCTTAATCTTTTAATTAGTTAGCAAGAGCGAGAATCGGCTCTTTTAATTCGGAGTCGAGCCTTGATCTTTGACTAATAATCAACTCGCTCGAGAGATCGAAGATCCGCCAAGTAAGTAAAAGAATCTTAAAAGATCCGCAGGCCGTCAAATTGTACTGAATTCAGTTTACCTAGCAAAATTATAGCATACTTTACAAATCACTTATGAGTGACGAATCAGGGGAGCCAGTACCGCCCAAACTAAAATTATCCAGCTCCAGTAAACAGCCGGAAAAATCGCAAAGCGCCCGACCAGCGATCGCAGCCCCAAGCGTCAACGCCAGTCACCCAGGCAAAACTGACTCCTCACTACTAGAGACTCCCAAGGCCGCGAGCAAGCAAGTGGTCAGACTCAGAGCGACACCGCCCCCACTTGCACAGAAGGCCGACCTCCGCACCAGTGACAATACCTCTCCAAAAATCAAAGAAACAGCCACGGAACCTTCAGAAAAAGACAATCCATTGAGCAGCATTTTGATCATTGCCGCCATATTGTTTATACTTGCCGCAGCCGCAGGTGGCATTTGGTTGCTTCTTCGTAGCGATAAGCCCGAACTGGTTGAAGGTCTTGAAACCGCTGCACCCGCAGCAAACCCGTCCAACCCAGTCGAGCGAGCTAAAGTCACTATCGCAACAGTGCCTGAGCGTAATCTCAATGAAGCACTCGATCCTAAATCGGCTCAAGAACCCGGCAACGAAGCCGTCGCAGAGCTCAGTCACGAAGCCATAGTAGAGCCCAGCCCAGCAAATTCCACCAGCCTCAAAGAATCCGTCTCCAAATATCTACAAAACGTCCATATTGGCGGGGTCCGGATGGGCGCGCAGGCGCGTATCATGCTCGATGGATCAAATTACAAGATTAACGACAATGTTGATGCCGCCACTGGCCTAATATTTATAGGCATACGTGACCAGCGGCTGCTATTTAAAGACAGCAACGGTACAATATATGTTAAAAGCTTCTGATTGCACTCTGCTTAAAAATCATTTCTATAGACACCATTATGAAAGCGAAAGTAACAATCCTCTCCATCCTCACACTCACCGTAGCCTTTTTTTCCGGCTGCACCACACCGGTCGCAATCGATCCGATGACAGGGCAACAGCAGACCGCGAAATACCAATCCGGTTACTTCTACGCTCCCATTGAAGCTGATGCGAACGCTATTTTCTTAAGCGCGATTGGGGCGTTAGATGGCATGGGGCTCCTTCGTACTGGCGAACTTCACAAGAAGGACTATATTAAGATCTTCGCTCGTCAAGTCGGCGACAAGGAAGTGGTCGTGCGCATCCGTCAAATTGCTGCTGGTGAGTCTGAAATCCGTATTCGTGTTGGGGCGCTGGGCGATCTGCCACAGTCGCAAGTAATCTACGCAAAGATCCGCGACGCAATGTAGTCTCGACGACAAAACTTTCCAAAACCGCCTTTCCACTTGGATCGGCGGTTTTTTTTATGTTTGCTTCGACACCCTCGGAACCAACTTTTACACCTAATACATCTATGAGCTCACTATTTACCATTATCGGAGTCGGCAGCCCCATCGTCGATGCAATCGCACAAGTCCAAGACAACTTCATCGAACAAATCGATGGTGACAAAGGTGGAATGGTACTGGTCGATGCGTCTGCAGTTGAAGCACTGCTCGGCAGCATCCCTGGCCAAATGATCAAAGCTCCCGGCGGCTCGGCAGGAAACACACTGTTCACCCTCGCCCGTATGGGGAACAACAGCAGCTTTCTCGGCAAGATCGGTAATTGCGCCGAAGGTGAATTCTACCGCCAGCAGTTTACTCAGCTCGGCGGCGACTGCTCACGCTTCAAAATCGGCAAACAAGCCAACGGCCAATGCGTCTCACTCGTCACGCCCGACGGCGAGCGCACCATGCGCACTAACCTCGGCGCCGCCATGACTCTCGCACCCGAAGAAATTTCAGTTGCCGATTTTACTGGTTGCGATCACGCCCATATCGAAGGCTACCTACTCTTTAATGAAGCACTGATGATGCGTGTGCTCGAATCTGCCAAAGCCGCCGGCTGCACCATTAGTCTCGACCTTGCCTCCTTTGAGGTCGTGCATGCGAGCAGTGCGATTTTGCCTGCCATCCTAAGCGACTACGTCGATATCGTCTTCGCCAACGAAGAAGAGGCCGAAGCATTTACAGGAATCAAAGACGACTACCGTGCGATGGCCTCTAAGCTCGCCGAATATTGTAAGATTGTCGCCGTTAAAGTCGGCTCGCACGGCTCCTATATCGCGCACCGCGGCGAAGTCACCAAAATCGAACCAATGCATGCCGCCAAAGTCATCGATACCACTGGTGCCGGTGATCTATGGGCAGCAGGCTTCCTGCACGGCTGGTCTCACCAACTCGACCATGCTAAATCTGCGAAAATAGGCTCGATCCTCGGCGCCGCTGTTGTCCAAGTCCAAGGTAGTGTACTGCCTCCGCATGTATGGGACGACGTCATGAGCGCGATTCAAGCATAGCTCTCAACCCTCCAGTTTCAGCCCTAACAGTCATGCACACCGATCAAATCTCCACACTCATCGAAGACATTGCCAAGCGCGCACGCGCCGCATCTCTCGACCTCGCCACACTCTCGACTGAAGTGAAGAATCGCTTCCTAGAACAGCTTGCGCGTAATTTAATTACAGCAACTGATAGCATCCTCGAGGCGAATGCCCTCGATTTGGAAGCAGCCAAAACCATGGGGCTTTCCGGCCCCATGCTAGAGCGTCTGAGCCTAACCACCCAGCGAATCGCCGATATGGCTGCAGGTGTGAGCCAAGTCGCAGCGCTCCCCGACCCTGTCGGCGCAGAGATCGAGCGCCTCTCTCCCCCCAAAGGCTTTGACCTGCGTAAGATCCGTGTGCCTATGGGTGTCATTGGCATCATCTACGAATCACGTCCAAATGTGACGGTAGACTGTGCCATTCTTTGCCTCAAATCAGGCAACGCCTCAATCCTTCGCGGCGGTAAGGAAGCATTCCATAGCAATATGAAGCTGGCCGAAATCATCCGTGCAGCGCTCAAAGAAACAGGCATCAATGAAGATGCCGTGCAAGTCATCCCCACTACTGACCGATCGGCACTCAACGTCTTGCTCAAGCAAGATGATACGATCCATTGCATCATTCCACGTGGCGGCGAAAGCCTCATCCGCTTCACAGTCGAGAACAGCCGCATCCCGGTGATCAAGCACTACACTGGAGTTTGCTCTATCTATATCGATGCGGCCGCAGATCTCGAAAAGTCTGAATCGATTTTAATCAACGCCAAATGCCAACGCCCTAGCGTCTGCAATGCGGCAGAAAATCTCATCGTGCATCAAGGTGCCACCGCGCAGCTCCCTCAGCTCGCCAAAGCACTACACGACAACGGTGTCGAACTACGCGTCGAACCAAAGGCCAAAGCGATCCTCACCGGCACAGGGCTGCCACTGGTGGATGCCACATCTGAAGATTTCGGCACCGAATATTCCGACCTAATCATCTTAATCGCAGTCGTAGCAGATACTAAGGCCGCCATCGAGCTGATCAATGCCAACGGCTCTGGTCACAGCGATGCCATCATTACCGAAGACGCCGATGCCGCACGTCTCTTTCTTGCGGGAGTCGACGCATCCACCGTCTATCACAATGCTTCGACCCGTTTTACCGATGGATTCGAATTCGGCCTCGGTGCGGAGATTGGCATCTCAACTGACCGTCTACATGCCCGAGGCCCCATGGGGCTCAACGAGCTGTGCACTTATAAGTACGTGATCCACGGACAAGGCGAAATTAGGTAATTTCTCTGTTAGCGATACAGATATTGCTACCCTATGCCTTTGGATCGATAAACGGGCTGCTCGGCTTCGACTCGTCCTCGGCCATTTTCTGTTCTGTTTTTAGACGCAATTGGCCGCAGGCTGCATTGATATCGTGGCCCTTTTCGCGGCGAATGGTTACCGAGACACCGCCCTTGCGCAGCTCATCGACAAACGCATCCTGACGACGCACGCTCGGGCGCTGCCACTCAAGTCCCTCAACCTTGTTGTAAGGGATGCAATTCACGTGTGCATGCAGATCACGCGCGATTTTGGTTAGCGCTTTGGCCTGATCGAGGCTGTCATTGACGTCCTTGATCATAATAAATTCCAGCGTCAACATCCGGCCATGCTTCTGTTGAAAAGCCTTCACCGCGGGTAACAGCTTTTCTAGCGGATATTTTTTATTGATCGGCATGATCTGATCGCGCACCTCATTAGTCGCGCCGTGCAGCGAAATAGCCAGTCGCACAGGCACACTTTCATCTGCCAGTTTTTGGATCTGTGGCGCGAGGCCTGAAGTCGAAACGGTGATACGACGCGCACCGAAATTGAGCCCCCAATCTGCATTTAAAATCTTAATGGTCTGCACCAGCGACTCATAATTCGCCAGCGGCTCTCCCATGCCCATGAACACAATGTTATCAAACGAGGCGATCTCTTCCTTGGCTCGCTTGGTGTGCGCATCCTCACGGCGACAAATATGCATCAACTGCGAAACCACCTCTGCCGCCATCAGATTACGCTTAAAACCTGCCAAACCCGACGCACAAAATTTACAACCATAGGCGCAGCCGACTTGAATCGACACACATACTGTTTTGCGAGAATTCTCCTGCCCCACTCCCGTCTGTGGCGCACGGATCAACACCGTCTCAATCAAGGACTTGTCTTCCAGTTCCAGCAACAGCTTTTGCGTGACATCGTCTGAGCGCTTATCAATCAACGATGAGGTCGGATATAAAATATACTTGTCATCCAACCACACGCGAAAGGCCTTCGGCAAGTTGCTCATCGCATCCCACTGATCCACGCGCTTCTTGTAGAGCCACTCCATCACCTGCTTCGCACGAAAGCTCGGAAAGCCCGCCGCTTCGACGCTCTCTTTAAGGCTTTCTAGAGTTTCGCCAAATAGGCTCGGTTTTGCAGGTGTAAATTTCACGAGGGCGAAGGTGCACGGATTCCTAAGAATCTCCAACGAAATCTGACCACTAAGGCTTCGAGATTGCAAAAATGAAAAAAAACAGCAACATAAGTGAACGTATGAGCATCTCATATCAAACAAATCGCCGGATCAAAGACATGGTCGCCAGCGAGCGACCACAAGAGCGGCTGGCCAAGCACGGCGCCAGAGCACTCAGTGACAGTGAAATCCTCGCGATGATTTTACGCAGCGGTCCGGCCGGCATTGATGTGCTCACCATGTCCAGCGACCTACTCACGACCGCAGGCTCACTCACTCAGCTACTGCGCTGGACGGCCGCCGACTTCAAAAAGATTAAGGGAATCGGCACCGTTAAATCACTTCAACTGATGGCAATCATGGATTTCGCTCGCCGTGTTTTACAAGAAGACGATGCGGTCGAAACAATCTTTGATACACCCGAAGTGGTGGCAAACCACTTTCGCACTCTGATCGCAGGCGAAGAGGTCGAGCATTTTTGGACACTCTGCCTCGATCGCAAAAATCGCCTAATCAAGCGCATCGAGGTGACCGTGGGAACGGCGTCATCGTGTCTCGTCCACCCTAGGGAAGTATTTAAGCAAGCGATCAAACTCAGCGCCTCAGCCATCCTCGTCGCTCACAACCATCCAAGCGGTGATCCCGCTCCTAGCCGTGCCGACATACAAGTAACTCGCCAACTACGCGAAGCCGCCAAGGTCATTGGCATCGACCTAATCGATCACATTATCCTCGGTCAAAAGAGCAAAGACCCGCAAGGCATCGGTCTCTATAGCTTCAACGAAGCAGGTTTGATCTAGCTAAAAACCTCGGGCTTTTGCACTGCCCAGAAACGGCAATCGTCGGAGAAGGCCGCCACTTCAGGCGACTCGTGCGCGAGTTGCGAGCGCATCACGGTGGCCTCGACTCGAAAACCGACCCGCGCAAGCACCGCCTCCATTTCCTGCACAGAGGGCACGTGCATATAGTGATCCCCATCATCTGTGGCTTCCGTGCGGTCACCGAAATCATCCAAGTCAGCCGACTGATTAGCCTCTTCCCACCGGCGCTGTTCTTGAATCCAGAAGCTGCGGTGCGGTGAGCGATCACGATCATGCGAGGTAAACACAAACCAAGCGCCTGGCCGAATCACTCGATAGATTTCACTCAGCGCCTGCTCACGTTGTGCGGCCTGCGGAATCTGCATCAGCCCGTTAAATCCAAAAATCGCACCATCAAAGGCGTTATCATCAAATTCCAAATTTGTGGCATCGCAGACACGCAGCGGGATATTGTATTCCAACAAGGTGGATAAATGGCGCGCTCGCTTAATCATCTCACGTGAATAATCGGTCGCCATGATATTGATGTAGCCCAACTCATGCAACCCAAGGGCAATCCGCCCAGCCCCACAGCCTAGCTCGAGCAAGGAATCGCTGGGTTCAAAGACGCGAGTAAATATTTTTTCCTCAGATTGCCACAGGCCCAAACGTTCAGCTGCCTTTGCGTAGTATTCCACTACAGATTCAGAATCAAAATATTTGAGCACAGTTTCGCGATCCATTCACAAAACAAACGACGCACCAGCACCCCTTGGCAATTCTTATCTAGCGCACGGCCTTCTAAATTTACATAATTAGCGTCATCTACGTCTTGCCACCGAGAGCGTTATCTTCAAAGTCTAACCTTCTTTACGACATGTTCGCTTTACTTAAAACGCTTATTCTACTGATCATTGCCACCGCATTGGCCCTCACGGCGCTGCTGGTGCCAGCACAGATACGCTCGATTGATCCGAGCGTGGTCGAGCTCGCGGGTGCTAACAGTAGTTCAGTTGAAGACACGATTTGGGGAGAAATCAACGCCGCCCATGTAGGCCCAGCACTACTATTCGCAGCAGCCACAGGCAGTCAAGACCCCGCCCAACAGACGCAAATTCAACTACTCTTAGACAAAAACCCGAACTTTGCCAGTAGCGGCGGGCCTGACCGCGACTTTGAAGATTTACTTAAACGCAGTGTCACTCAGCGTAAAAGTAGCGCCGTCATCCCCCAACTGCTGCCTCGCAGCGAACGCGCCTCACTCACCGAATCACTCTCCACTTCGCGTAATCGCAACGTCACCGCACTTCTAAGCATTCGCGACATCGCTGGCCTATCACGCCTCCACCCCGCGAGTCACGCTGCTGGTGCTCCATATGATGCCGGCTTGCTGACACTCGCGCTGCTAATCGAAGCCGGCCATTTCCAGCCCAGCCTCGCCCAACAAATTGGTAATCTGGCAACTTTAGCCGCAGGCTATAATCCAGAGGCCACCATCGCCTGCGAAGATCTAGTTATCGGCACCCTCTCGCTTGGCCGTCAACTCGACTACACCTCATTAGCTAGTCTTGCAAAATTGACTGAAACACTCGGCGATTGGTCACAAATGGCCGCCCTCTTTCGCGCACAGCCAGATCGAATTGCTGAAAACTATACCGCGCTACGATTCTCAGAATCTCCCGACGCGCTTTATACCTACCTCGCCGAGCAAACCGAAACTGGCAATCAAGACCTGGACTTCGCATTACGCCATGGCCCAAGAGCCTTGAGTCAATTAATCCATTCCGAGCAACCGCTCTACCAAGCCAGCTCAATACCCAGCACTGTCCTAAACTTACTGGCGCCCTTCCGTCCGCAAAGTTTCGTTGAAATCACACTGCGCAACAACACACTCGGGCAAGCCCTCAAATTTGCTTTGCTCTTCCTCGCTGGTTTAGCGTTCGCCTTCGCCATGGGCAGTGCGTGGCGCAGCAGTTTGGGCAATACAAGCACGGTATCGCGCAGTAACCCGATGGTCATGGCGCGCGATATACTAATTAGCTTCGTCGTCGTCCTGACTATCTGGACCTTCTTCGAACCCAACATCCTTAAATCTCAAGAATCTGTATCCGACACTGGGCCACGCATCGAATTTGCCGTAGCCGACACACTTCAATCCATCAAATCACCCGTCAAAGCCATGCAAGAGATCAACCAAGTCACACTCCTCGTCCTCGCACTGTTCTTTATTATACAGCTCGTGATCTACTCGTTCTGTTTGATCAAGATCAAAGAAGTCAGCAAACAATCACTCAGCTCAGACATGAAGCTGAAGCTACTCGACAACGAAGAAAACTTGTTCGACTTCGGCCTCTATGTCGGTCTCGGCGGCACTGTATTATCCTTGATCCTCGTCGCAGTCGGCGTCGTCGAAGCCAGCCTCATGGCTGCCTATGCGTCCACCTTGTTCGGTATCCTCTTTACCGCGATCCTGAAGGTAATGCACCTACGCCCCTATCGCCGTCAACTGATTCTCAGTGCTGGCGGGGCATAAGCGCTATCCACTTTAATGGCAAACATCGAATTGTTAGAGGCATCCAGGTGCGTAAGTAAAAAGCTTTGCAGGTCGCGACTTTGACACACTTTAACTTTTCCACGACGCTTGCTGTAACTTCCCACGATTCAATTTACCGACTCCGCCTACTATGAACAAAACCTTGATGCTAGTCATTTGTGACTTCCTCCTTCTGAGTATGTTGGCGCTCGCACGCTTCGATCCGCCTGAAGAGCGTCCGGACGCAACACTCGATGCCACCGCAGCCTCCGCAACCGCAGAGGCCGAACTGATTAGCCTGCTCGAAGAGTCCCTACAGTCCGAACTAGAGTCCCGTTCCGGCCTGAGCACAGATCTCACTGAAACACGAAAAGACCTCGAAGAACAGGCGCTCAATCTCGCCGAACGCGAAACCGCTCTCGCTGCCACTCAGAAAAGCTTACAAGAAAAAGCAGCTGAGGCCGCGCAACTCACCGTCGCCAAAGCGAGTATTGAAGCCGACCAAGCCAAGCTGACTGAAGAAAAAGCCCAAGTTGAAGCCGATCGCCAAGCCCTGGCCCTGAAATTTGAATCCACACGCGCCGAGCTCGAGAGCGCTCAGACTGAGCGTATCGAACTCACTCAGACTCTCGGCCAACTCAAACAAGAAACGTCCGTCTCTAAAGAACGGCTCACACAAGCAGAGAAAGATCTAATCACCCGCGAAGTGGCCCTCGTTCAACGTGAAGCCGAGCTCAAAGCCGCTCAAGCCGAGACCAAAAGGCTTAACCAAGAGCGAGAGGCACTGAACAACCAACTAGCAGTCGCCAAGGCTGAACGCAGCCTACTGGAGCAAAACCTAATTAGGGAGAAAAAAGATAAAGTACAGGCACAGGCACATGCATCACGGCTCACTGAAAACGTATCCCAACTTGGGCAAGGCGTCTCCGAATTAGCCCAGAACTCGGAAGAAATCATCCAAGAAATGGATGCGAGCCGACCACGCACTATGAGCGAAATCTTTACACGCTTTCAAAACAACCGTGCCACAATTCATTTTACCTCATCAGAAAAGCCGCGCATTGGCAGTCCCACGACACAACACTACAAAAGTAAAAGTATCCTAATTGCGGATTCCGAAGGTACTTACCTGGTCACGCATACCGCAGACACACCTTTTGCCTTCTACAAGAATCCTGACAGCCTCCTCAGCGTGCAACTGGAAGTCACACTCGCGGGCCGCACCTTCCCGATTAATCAAATCGCATTCCTCAGCGCCGATCCTCGACTAATCTACATCCCTCTACCGAAACGCACGGTCGAGGCTGCAGGCCTAGAAACCTTCGAACTAGCAATGCAACCAGAACGCTGGGAAGAGGCGGTCCTCGTTAAAAACGACGAAAGTAATTTCGGACGCACGGGCTTTCGCCGCCTGACCAGCAGTGAGCACTTCCTTAAGATGGAGCGCCCGACCCTTGGTGAATTGTTTGCCAATTTCGCATCCTCGCGCGGTGATCTCGCCTTCAGTAAAAATAGTCAATTCATTGGCGTACTAACCGACTCGAAACACGCTGTTGTAATCCAAGCCTTCCTCGCCAGCGCTATTGGCAACTTAGGCCCCAACTTTAACAAGGCAGCAAGCGCCGCCACGATCCGACGCTTAAAAGACAGCATCCGCAAGCTGCCGAATGAGGTTAGGTAGTTGGAAGTTAAATATTATTTGCAACATTGCTCAACGAACAACTTTCAACGACGCACCAAACCCTAGCCCTTTACACCGCTAGCAAGCACGGTCTGAAAATTCGGCGCATCGACTTCTTGAGCGACGACATTGACTTCGATCTGACGAAAGCCTGCCTCTTTTAAAAACTGATAGAGTTTATTCTCTGAGAATCCGAGCCAAACGTCGGCATAGAGCTCGTGGGCTTTCTCGAACTGGTGCTCCAAAAGGTCGATAATGATTAGTTTACCCCCAGGCTTTAAAATGCGGCAAGCTTCCTGTATTGCCTGCTGCGGATGTTGCGCATGGTGCAGTGCCTGACTGAGCAAGGCTAAATCAAAAACCCCGTCCTCAAGTGGCACGGCTTCGATGTCGCCCAACTTGTAGCTTAAATTAGTAAATCCGTTCTTCTTGGCCAACTCACTGCCGAACTCGACCATCTTAGGAGAATTATCGACGCACACAATTTCTTCGGCGCGACGTGCCAGTAATTGAGAGAGCAGCCCCTCACCTGCTCCTAAATCTACGATCTTAATTTTCGGCGTTAGATGCAGCAAGAAATGGCCAATCGCTTCCCAGCTGCGGCCCGGGCAATAGTTTTTGCCCAATCTCCCAGCTACGGAATTAAAATATTGCTCCGACTGCTGCTTACGCCTCTCCAAGATGCGCTTCAAATTGGCAGTGTCCTCGCCAATCTGCGTGGTGCCCTCAACAGCGACACAAGCCGCCTGCAGCAACCCTGCTCCTTTTGCATCAAAGACACTTAATGCGTAAAATGTCTTTTTTCCCTCACGACGATCGTGCACCAACTCTCCCTGCCGAAGAAGCCCGAGGTGTGAAGAAATGCGCGACTGCCCCATATCCAATACGTCTTGGAGTTCGGCGACTGATAGTTCCTCTTTCGCCAACAATGAGAGGATACGCACCCGCGTCGAATCTGCCAATAATTTCAATATTTCCCAAGAGTCCGCCATATATGAGGACTTTAATAGTATAGACATCGCCTAGATAGCGAGTTGATATTTCATCACATCCACCAACTGAGTGAGATCATTGGCTATGCTTGTGCAGCTTTAGAGAGTGCTTTTTTAACCTGCGCAGTAATTGCACTCCAGTCCTTGTTGGCGATTTGAGCCTTGCTTGCCAGCCATGAGCGACCGATTGCAAAGACTTCAGAAATCGAAAGATACTCGTACATATTGTCGAGCCAGACAGCACCTGATGGACAGAATTTCACACCAAGATTAGCACAATAAAGCCTTGGTATACTGATTGCTTATGGCTGGGCGACTGTGCGAGGAAAGAGTGCACAAAAAGGCCCGTATCTTTTTTCAAAGACACGGGCCATAATACTGGCGATAACCTACT
>JAQXBA010000047.1 GCA_029252625.1 Opitutia bacterium
TACGAACAAGGCACTCAGCACACTAGTAAGGATAATGCTTTCTGTCTGTTGAATAAGCTTCTTTTCGCTATCTGCACGTGCCGCCAGTAATGAATTTTCTGCTAGATCCCGCTGCTCCACTTCGCTGCGAATTTCATTCATTATCACTAGCGTCCAGTTAAAGGTCATTGAAAATCAATTGCTTAGAAATCTTACACTCCTCGGTAACCGCCTTAAAGTCTCCAAGTAGCTGATTGAAAGTAACTTTCTGAAATACGTTCACGCTAAAAATTTGTAGTATCCTACTGAGACTTTCATCCATTCCATGAACCTTATTGAGACAGGCCACCATCAGGTAAACGCAGATTGCAATCCAGATTTGAGTTCGCACTGCGTTCTCGCTGGTGCCAAAGAATGCTTTGATACGCAGGTTTTGTTTGATCCACTTGAAGAACAGTTCGATCTGCCAGCGGCGTTTATAAATGGCTGCGATGACCTGTGCAGGCAAATCGAAGTGGTTGGTCAAGAACACCAGACGCTTTCGAGTCTCGGTATCGAAGAAGCTGATACGCCTAAGCTTTCTTGGATAGTCTCGTTTTCCTTTATAGGTGCTCAATCGAATTGTTTGATCGCAGCGAAGGCCACAGGACTTATCGACTGGACGGGACTTGCACCGACTAAATCTCATATTTCTTTTTGCTCGAATGACAAAGAAGGCGTTCGCGCTTTCGATCCTAAAGAGTCGGGTAAAATCCAAGTATCCGCGATCGAAGACATAGATGCTTCCAGCTTCGAGAATCATTTGATCCATGAAGTGGACGTCATGAACCGAACCGTCGGTAATCTGTATAAACACTGGGATCGAGCCAGTCAGGTCGATTTGAGTATGGAGTTTAATCGCACCTTTGGTTTTGCGAAAATGAGCCCACGGAAACATCGACAAGCACAGGTCAATCGTAGAGGCATCGACGGCATAAACCATCTCGTCAATATCGAGACCATTAGAGTCTTCGCGATAAAGTCGTCTCGCTTTGCGAATCAACACTTGCGCGAGTGCTTCGTAAACGCGCCAGTCACGATGTTCGTTCGCATAAGCGAGATTCGTTCGTGTGACATTGCCTCGGATTCCCATCGCGTAGAGGTGCGAGCATCCTCTCAAGCAGGCTTCAATATCTCGAAGACTCTCCCTGAAAGTAATCTGAGCAAAAGCCATAGCGAGAAACTGATCTCGGGCAGTCATGCTTTTACTCGCTCTCGGCATCGGGTGCTGGGCAATGCAGCGTTGAAACTCTTTTCGGTCCAGAAGGTCGATAACTTGAGTGAATATAAGGCGGCCAGTGTTCATCCCTTATTGAGAATGAAAAATGGCCAATTATGCCAGCTCGCTCAAATGCGTGACACGCCTTTTTCTTTATTAGCTGCTTAAAATGAACAACCTACAAAACCTCAACCTGTCCTTAACTGGACACTAGTGTATCTTCATAAATAACCCTGTTGCCTAATTCCCGGTGATTGAAAGTTCAGGCTGCAAACCCTTCACAGCTTTGTTGCGCTTGAAGCTCACCTCCACACCAGCCGGTGCATTCACTTCA